>JANLGX010000265.1 GCA_024654005.1 Gemmatimonadaceae bacterium
CGAGCGCGGGCTCCCCGGCGGCGAGCTGCTCAACACCGAAGTCATCGAGGACTATCCCGGCTTCGAGCACATACTCGGCTGGGAGCTGGCGCAGAAATTCGAGAGCCACGCCAAGAAATTCGGCGCGGAGTTCGTGCAGGAAACGGTGAACTGCGTGCGCAAGCTGGACGACGGCACGTTCGAGGCCGACACCGAGAGCGGCACCGTGTACCGCGCGCCGACGGTCATTCTCACGGCCGGTGGCACGCCGGTGAAGCTCGGGATTCCGGGAGAGCTGGAGTACGCCGGCAAGGGCGTCTCGTATTGCGCCATCTGCGACGGCGCGTTCTTCAAGGACCAGACGATCGCCGTCGTCGGGGGCGGAGACGCGGCCGTCGAGGAAGCCGACTTCCTCACGCGCTACGCGGAGAAGGTCTTCCTGATCCCCCGCCGCGACGAGCTGCGCGCGTCCAGGATCCTGCAGAAGAGACTGTTCGAAAACCCGAAGGTGACGGTCATCTGGGAGACCGTGGTCGAGAAGATCGAGGGTGACGCGCAGGGACTGGTGTCGAACCTCAAGGTGCGGGACGTCAAGACGCAGGAAGAGCGCGACCTGGCCGCCACGGGCATCTTCGTGTTCATCGGCTTTCGTCCGAACACCGGAATCATCGAGGGTCACGTGGACCACGACGAGCTTGGCTACATGCTGACGGACCAGAACATGGAGACGTCGATGAAGGGTCTGTTCGCGGCGGGCGACCTCCGCGCGCAGCTCACCCGCCAGGTGACGACGGCCGCGGGCGACGGCACCACCGCCGCGATCGCCGCCGAGAAGTACCTCAAGGCGCTGAAGGACGAAGGCGGAGTGCCGATGATCGTCCGCACCGGCGGATACGCCGTATGAAGGTCGAGACGCTCGCGGTCGGCGCCTTTCAGGAGAACACCTTCCTGGTGATCGACGAGACGAAGGGCGAGTCGGTGCTGATCGATCCCGGCGCGGAGCCGGAGCGGCTGATCGCCGCGGTGGAGAAGAGCCGCACGAATCTCACGGCGATGTGGATCACGCACGCGCACATCGACCACGTCGGCGCGATCGCCGGAGTGAAGCGGCGATGGTCCGTGCCCGTCTATCTGCACCCGCTCGACCTGACGCTGTACCGCCACGCGCACACGCAGGCGGCGATGTACAACCTTCCGTTCGACGATCCCCCGCCACCCGACAAGGAGCTGGCGGACGGCGACACGCTGGAGGTCGGCACGCTGCGGTTCGAGGTAGTGCACGTTCCCGGGCACGCACCGGGACACGTGATGATCCACGGCAACGGCGTCGCATTCGTAGGCGACTGCCTGTTCGCGGGCTCGGTGGGCCGCACCGATCTTCCGGGCTCGAACGGGGGGCATCTGAGCCGCTCGCTGGAGAAGATCACCGCGCTGGATCCCGCGACGGTGTTGTATCCCGGACACGGTCCCGCCACTACGGTCGGCGAGGAGCTGCGGTCCAATCCGTTCCTGAACGGGACGGCGAGGATAGTCGCGTGAGCGGGGGAGAAGAAGTGATTAGTGATGAGTGATGAGGGATTAGTAACAGCCAAAAGCTCATCACCGCTGCCGACATGAGGTCGGCAGTCACTAATCACCAATCACTAATCACTAATCACTAATGCCCAAATCGCCGCAAACCCGCACCGAGAAAGATCCCCTCGGCGAGCTTCAGGTTCCCTCGGACGCGCTGTACGGCGTGCAGACGCTGCGCGCGGTGCAGAATTTTCCGATCAGCGGGATCACCGCGCTGCCGGAGTTCGTCGTGGCCACGGTGCGCATCAAGAAGGCGGCCGCGCTCACGCACAAGGACACCGGCCGTCTGGAAGCGCGGCTGGCCGACGCGATCGTGCAAGCGGCGGACGAGGTGCTGGCGGGCCGGCACCTCGACCAGTTCGTCGTGGACGTGTACCAGGCCGGCGCCGGTACCTCGCACAACATGAACTGCAATGAAGTGCTGGCGAACCGCGCGAACGAGATCCTGGGCGGCGAGCGCGGCAAGTATTCCCCGGTGCATCCCAACGATCACGTCAACATGGCGCAGTCCACGAACGACGTGATTCCGACGGCCATCAGGCTCGGCTGTCTGGCACAGCTCGAATCGCTCGTCGGCGCTTTCGGCGCGCTGGCCACCGCGCTCGAGGCGAAGGGCCGCGAGTTCGACGAGGTCGTCAAGTCGGGGCGTACCCACTTGCAGGACGCGATGCCCATCCGACTGGGCCAGGAGTTCACGGCCTACGGCGGCACGCTGCGGCGCGGGATCTCCCGGGTGAAGGAATCAGCCGAGTATCTGCGCGATCTCGGGATCGGAGGCAGCGCCGTCGGGACGGGCGTCAACGTCGAAGCGCAGTATCCGTCGCTCATGGTCAAGCATCTCCGCGAGATGACCGGGCTGGAGCTGCGCGGCGGGACGGACCGCGTGCAGCTGATGCAGAGCATGGGCGACGCCGCGGGCTTCAGCGCGCAGCTCCGCGTGCTCGCGCTCGACCTGAGCAAGATCGCGAGCGACCTGCGACTGATGGCGAGCGGTCCGCGCACGGGACTGGACGAGATCAGGCTGCCCGCGGTGCAGCCCGGCTCCTCGATCATGCCTGGGAAAGTGAACCCGTCCATTCCGGAGATGGTGAACCAGGTCTGCTTCCAGGTGGTCGGCAACGATTCCTGCGTCGCGGTCTCAGCGGAGCACGGCCAGCTCGAGCTGAACGTGATGATGCCGGTGATCGCGTACAACGTGCTGCTGTCCATGCGCATCCTGACCACCGCCGCGCGGTCGCTCGACGAGCGGTGCGTGCGCGGGATCGAGGCCAACGCGGAGCAGTGCGCGTACTGGCTGGAGCGGTCGGCGGCGCTCGCGACGGCGCTGGCGCCGGAGATCGGGTATGCCAGAGCTGCGGACATCAGCAAGCAATCGGTGAAGGAGGGCGTGCTGATCCGGGAGCTGGTAAAGCGCGAGAAGGTCCTGTCCGACGAGCGGATCGACGAGGTGCTGGACCTCCGCAAGATGACCGAGATAGGGGTTCCGGGCGGAAAGGGTGGCGCGGGCTCGGTCGGATAACTTGCCCGGAGTGCCGTTCGGGCCTATCCTGAAGATGTGAGAATTACCACCTGGGCCGAATACGGCGTGATCTGTACTCTGCATCTGGCGCAGCGCGCGAGCGTCGGGCCGGTGACCGGCCGCGACATCGCTCTGAAGGAACGGCTCCCGGCCGATTACGTGGAGCAGATCCTGCTCAGACTCCGCCGCGCCGGCGTGGTGAAGAGCACGCGCGGCGCCAAGGGCGGCTACATGCTGTCGCGGCCGCCCGCCGAGATCACGATGCGCGACGTCATCCACGCATCGGAGCTGGAGACGTTCGACGTGCATTGCGTCAGCCATCCGGTGGAGGAGGATCGCTGCTCCTCGGCGCACAACTGCAGCATTCGTCCGGTGTGGCTGATGCTGCAGCGGAAGATCGACGACGTGCTCGAGAGCGTGACGCTCGCCGATCTGCTGCACGACGAGCCGACGGTGCGCGCGCGCGTGGGCCTGCCGATCCTCGAGACCGTTTAGCCCGCCTGCAGCGCCGTTGGTCTTTCGCCAACAGCCAATAGCCAACAGCCAATAGCTTTCATGTCCTTCTGGTCGCGACTGACGCAGCGCCGGGCGCTGCGGCGCAAAGCCCGGCAATTCGTGCGCACCTTACACGCCGAGCCGGTCGAGAGCGACGTCGCCTGGCTGGCTTCGCTCGACCCCGGCGGCGACGAGGATCACGCGACGTGGGAGCTCCGGTACGCGCGCCTCGCGCTGGGCGTGCTCGCGGCCGAGCGCGACGCACTCGACGACAGCGTTCCCGCGGCCGTGGCCCACGCGGTCACGGAGTCGCTGTCCTCCGACCGTCGGATCGCGGCGGCGATGCTGCCGCTGGCGGAGCGCCAGTTCGCCTCGCGGCTGGCGACCTATCGGGATGCGGTGGCGCGGAAGCACGCGGGCGATCCGCTCGATCAGCGGCTCGGACGCACGCTGCTCGAATTCGCCAGCCACACGGAAGTGCCGGACCAGCGCGCCGTCGACCGCGCGGGGCAGATCGTGCAGGGGTACATGCGGAGCGCCAGCGCCGCGCTGCTGGAGCTGTTCGGGCGCGCCTCGCTGCCGGAGGACGTCAGGCCCTCCGAGGCCTACCAGGCGTCCTGAAAAAAAAGCCTCCGGTGACGGAGGCCTTCCTGTTTCGAGAGTCGATGCCGAAGGGGGGACTCGAACCCCCACGGGCTTACACCCACTGCGCCCTGAACGCAGCGCGTCTACCAATTCCACCACTTCGGCTTAACAGTACAAAGTTAATCAGTTTAAGAACTGCTTTCAACGCGGATGCCGCGTTTTTCCGCTGGTACGCTCCGATTGGGTCCAAGCGGAATCCAGGCCGTGAGCTCTGAGCTGTTAGCTGTCAGCCGTCAGGCAACTGACATTTGGACGTACTGTTTCGTTCGTCGGCGAAATCCCTTGCACGTCCAAATCGCCGTTGCTGACGGCTGATCGCTGATCGCTCTCTGCTCACGGCCTGGATTCCTCCTGGATTATTCCGGGAGCCCGGCCGTGAAGTATTAAGTTGGACACGTGAGCAAACAGTCTTCCACCTTCGCTGATCCCGAGAAAAAATCTCTCGCTCGGAACAAACGTGCCCTCCACGACTACCATGTCGTCGAGACCTGGGAGGCGGGGCTGATGCTTACCGGCACCGAGATCAAGTCGCTCCGCACCGGGCAGGCAAACATGAGCGATTCCTACGGAGTCGTCCGTGACGGAGAAGTCTTCTTGCTGAATCTGCACATCCCGCCCTACGAGCAGGGCAACCAGTTCAACCACGATCCGACCAGGACGCGCAAGCTCCTGCTGCACAAGAAGGAGATCAAGCGGATGATTGGCGCAGTCGAGCGACAGGGACTCACTCTCATTCCGCTGGAGCTCTACTTCAAGCGCGGGAAAGCGAAGGTCGCGCTGGCGCTGGGGAAGGGAAAGAAGCTGCACGATAAGCGCGCCGACGAAAAGAAGCGGGACGATCAGCGCGAGATGGCGAGGGCGCTGCGCGCACGATGATCGCCGCGCTGGCCGTACTGCTGCAGATATCGGCCGCCGCTCCCGTTTCCGGCGCGCCGCCGTCGCACATCACCGTCCGTACCGCGTCGTCCACGGGCGCGGCGCCGATCGTGCGATCGTCCGCGGGCGCGTTCGTCAGCGCGAGCGCGTTGACGCGGGCGCTCGGCGGGACGACCTCACCGGTTGAGAACGGGCGCTTCACGGTGGACATTCGCGGAACGACGGTGAGCTTCGTCGAAGGCGTGCCGTTCGCGCGCGTGGACAGCGTGATCTTGCCGATGTCCGCTGCTCCGTACAGCGCCGCCGGGGCGGCATACCTCCCGCTGCACTTCGTCGCCGAGCTGCTGCCCCGTGTCACCACGGGGCTGTACTACGACGTGGCGATGGCGGAGCTGCGCGTGTTCAATACCGTGACTCAGAGCAGGCCGCCACCATCTCCACAATCCACGCAGCCGGCGGAGGAGCGTGCCGCGTCGCCGACCGTCGCCTCGCTCGAGGTTCCCCCGCGCGCGCCGCGCGCGCGCAGAACGACTCCCCGGCGAATAGTCATCGACGCCGGCCACGGCGGTCCCGACAATGGCATGACGGGTCCCATGGGCGGCGGCCCCAGGATCTACGAGAAGCACATCACGCTCGCTGTGTCCCGCCAGGTCGCCGAGATTCTGCGCGCCGAGGGGATCGAAGTTGTGATGACCCGCACACGCGACACGCTCATAGCCCTGTCCGACCGCGGACGGATCGCCAACCGCAACAAGGCCGACCTGTTCATCTCCGTGCACGTCAACGCGGCGCCGACGACCTGGCGCAACGCGGCGCAGGCGGGGCGCGGATTCGAGACGTATTTTCTCGCCGAGGCAAAAACCGAAGAGGCGCGGCGAGTGGAGCAGATGGAGAACGAGTCGGTCAGGTTCGAGACTGGCGCGAACGCGCCGAAGGGCGATCCGCTCAGCTTCATCATCAACGACATGGCGCAGAACGAGCACCTCCGCGAGTCGAACGACCTGGCGGAGAGCATTCAGCAGGGCCTGAGGCGGATCCATCCAGGTCCGAATCGCGGAGTGAAGCAGGCCAATTTCGCGGTGCTGCGGACGTCGTTCATGCCCGCGGTGCTGGTCGAGATCGGGTTCGGAACCAATCCGGAAGAAGCGGCGTTCATGGGCGACCCCTCGAAGCAGCGAGTGATCGCACGGGCGATAGCGGACGGCGCGCTGGATTATCTCGATCACTACGAGCAACGGGTAGGCGGCACCAGGTGAGGCGCGCGGCGTCTCCGTTGGCAATCGAGGCGGCGGGGCTGCGATTTCAGAATCCTGTATTGCTCGCGTCGGGTACAGCGGCATACGGCCGGGAGCTCGCCGGCGTGATGGACCTCGATGCGCTCGGCGGACTCGTCACCAAGGCGGTGAGCGTCGAGCCGCGACCTGGAGCGCCTGCGCCACGCGTGGCCGAATGGAGCGGCGGGATGGTCAACGCGGTCGGCCTCGCCAACCCTGGCGTGGATCGCGTTCGGTCCGAAGAACTTCCCTGGCTGGCTGCGAACGTCCGTAGTTCGCGAGTGCTGGTGAACGTGGTCGGCCGGGCGGTGGAAGATTTTGCGAGCGTCGTCGGCGCGCTCGACGGCGAGCAGGGGGTCGACGCATTCGAGCTGAACGTGAGCTGCCCCAACGTCCGGGCCGGCGGGCTCGAGTTCGGCGCGGACGAATCGTCGTTGCGCGCCGTCGTGGCCGGATGCAGAAGCGCCACGCGCAAGCCGCTGTTCGTGAAGCTCTCGCCGCTGGGTGACATCGCTGCCGCCGCGCGCGTCGCCGTTGATGCGGGCGCGGACGGTCTCACCCTGGTCAACACGCTGCCCGGCCTGGTGATCGACATCGACGGAAGGCGACCCGCGCTGGGATTCGGGAGCGGAGGCGTCAGCGGCCGCGAGCTGCTGCCGGTAGGCGTGCTTGCCACCGCGAAAGTGCGGAAAGCCGTCACCGTGCCGCTCATCGGTGTGGGAGGCGTGGCGAGCGCGGAGGATGTGCTGCAATACATGATCGCTGGCGCGTCGCTGGTCGGGATCGGCACCGCTGCGCTGCGGGATCCGCGGCTGCCGGAGCGAATCGTTCGCGATCTCGGTAAGTGGTGCAGTCGGAAACAGGTTGGTTCGATAGCCGATGTCGTGGGGACTCTGGAATGGCCATCGTGAGCCAGACACCGGTTCGGGCCGAACGCGGGGCGCCGGTGGCGATCGTGGCATTGGACTTTGCCGCGCTGGACCAAGTCATGGCGCTGGTCGACGAGCTCGGATCGCTCTGCCGGTTCTACAAGGTTGGCAGCGAGCTGTTTACTGCGGAGGGGCCGGCCGCTGTCTCGAGGCTGCGCGCCCACGGGTGTGAGGTGATGCTCGACCTCAAGTTCCACGACATCCCCAACACTGTCGCCGGTGCGGTCGGGTCTGCCCGGGCGCTCGGCGCAAGGATCCTGACGATTCATGCGACCGGGGGTGAGGCGATGATCCGGGCTGCGGTCGACGCTGCCGGGGGCGAGTGTCAGATCTTCGCGGTGACGTTGCTGACCTCGCTGGACGCCCCCGCGGCCTCCGCCGTCTGGGGGCGGGGGGCCGTCGAGGTGAGCCGGGAGGTGGTGAGGCTCGCCACGCTGGCCCGTGACGCTGGCGTCGCCGGCGTGGTGGCCAGCGGTTCGGAGGTCCGGGCAATCAAGGCCGAGCTCGGCCCCGGGTTCAAGGTGTTGGTCCCAGGGGTCCGACCGACCGGTACCGCGAGGGGGGACCAGCGACGCGTCGTGTCGCCCGGTGAGGCTTCGCGGCTGGGAGCGGATTATGTCGTGGTCGGGCGAACCGTGACGACAGCGGCCAACCGACGCGGGGCGATGGAGAAAATGATCCGCGAGCTGTCAGTCGTTCATCAAGTGGACACCGGTCTCAACTGATGGTCGCCACAATCGCCAGACGCGACCGGACGCTTCGTTCTCGAGGGCTGGGTTTCGCGCTACTGACGGCAGCAGCCTCCTGTTCCACACCGGCGGAGCCGACAGGGACTGCGCTCGACGGCGACTGGGCATCGCTCGGACTGCAAAACCAGGTAGTTACCGTCCTCACGCTCAGGGGTGCGGAGCTCTCCGTCGGAACGGACAATGGGGTATATCGTGCCGTGCTCGGAGCCGGCGCTCCGGCGTGGAGCCACATCGGACTCGAGGGGCGATCGATCAAGTCGCTTCTCGTCCTAAGTGCGGACACGGCCGTCGCGGCAGTCGCCATCACCGGCATGGGCGCGGACACCGTCTCCCTCCATCGCACCATCGATGGCGGCCAGAGCTGGCACCCGTATCAGAACGGGTTCGGAGGTGCAACCGGGTCGCGGGCCGTTTTCGCCCTCGCCGCGCTGCCGGGAGAGCCCGGCGTGCTGCTCGCTACCGGAGGCGCGTTCGTGGTGGCCAAGTCGGACGACCTCGGCCAGAGTTGGAGGAGGGTGTGGGGCGACTGGCAGCTGGGCGCTGTCGGCACGCATTTCGTGGTCGCCGATTCGCAACAGCCCGCACTCATTTGGGCAGGAGGTGAGGGTGGCCGCTTTCAACCGTTCCTCCTCAAGTCCACTAACAGTGGAGAGAGCTGGCAAGAGATCTGGCTTCAGAGCGGTGGCGACAACGCCTGCTACACCGTTGCCCTCGATCCATTGAACCCCGACGTCCTCTATGCCGGAATGGAGGGACGCGTGGTGAAGACGACCGACGGCGGCATGACGTGGGAGACGGTGCTGCAGCCGGAGAGCTACCCGTACTTCTTTGGCCTTGGCGTGAGCCGACTGACTCCGTCGCAGGTGTACGCCGCGGGTGCGAGACAGGGACTAGCCGAGGAGCTACGCGAACTGACGCTTTACGCGAGTAAGGACTCTGGTCGCTCCTGGGTGACCTCGTCGAACGGCTCGGTGCGCGGAGGGATACGGGCCCTGCTCGTCTGGAAACAGACCGGGGGGCCGGAGCGGATTCTCCTGGGGACGGGGGATGGCCTACGGCAGTTTACGCCGACGCCATAGCCGCGCGCGATCACGCTACGCCGGACGGCCCCTAACGACCGATTGAAGCTCGTCACCCCGTTGCGAACGACGCTCAACCCCCGTATTATTAAAGGCTTAGCACTTTTCCCGGGCGCTTTGGCGCGTCCGGTTTTGTTTATCGTTTACGACTTGGAGCGCGAGTGAAAGTTCGGAGCAGCGTCAAGCCTATCTGCGAGCACTGCAAGGTGATCAAGCGGCAAGGCGTCACACGCATCATCTGCAAGCGCAACCCGAAGCACAAGCAGCGGCAGGGTTAGCGAATGGCGCGTATTGCGGGCGTGGATCTGCCACGCGAGAAGAAGCTCGAGATCGGCCTCACCTACATCTATGGCATCGGTCGCCAGACCGCGCGGAAGATTCTCGCCGAGACCGGCGTGGATCCGACCCAGCGCGTCCGCGACCTGAATGACGCCGACACCAACCGGCTGCGCCAGCTCATCGAGCGCGATTTCCGCGTCGAGGGAGCGCTGCGCACCGAAGTCGCGATGAACATCAAGCGGCTCATGGACATCGGCTCGTACCGTGGAATCAGGCATCGCCGGGGACTTCCTGTCCGCGGCCAGAGAACACACACGAACGCGCGCACCAAGAAGGGTCCGCGTCGCGCTATCGCGGGCAAGAAGAAGGTGACCAAGTAATGGCGATCGGAAAAAAGACGAAGCGAGTGATCGAGGCAGAGGGGATCGCCTACGTCAACGCGACGTTCAACAACACCATGATCACGATCACCG
>JANLGX010000267.1 GCA_024654005.1 Gemmatimonadaceae bacterium
CATCACGCGAAAAGTCGAACGTACCCAGCATGGCTTCGTCCTCCTGCTGGCGCTGCCAGATGAGGAAGATGGCGGAGCCCGGCCGGTACTCCCACCGGAAGACTGCGTTGCCGATCAGGGAGCGGACGTTGAAGTCGCGATCCGTGAACGAATGGTCGGCCGTCCCATTGCCGTCGAAGTCGATGTAACGAGTGCCGTCGGGAGACCGGCAGGTGCGGCCGCTGACGCACCCCGGCGCACCGGGGTCGGCAAAGTACGTTCCCTCCTGGAACTCGTCGAACGCGAAGCTTCGCGGCCGGGTCAGCTGCTTGTACGTGAGGTAGTCTCCCGAGGAAAGCAGCGGCTGCGCGAAGAGTTGCAGCGTCATGCGCGGTGAGAACGTGACATTGAGCCGCGTCTCCAGGCGGAGCTCGCGGCGATCGAGCTCGCCGAACAGATAGCGCGTGCCAAAGGTCGGTGCGTAGGGCAGTGCAGTCGTTCGCCCGACGAACTGCGCGCCGAGCTGCGACCGCTCGAACGTGGGTTCGACGGTGACCTCGACGCGCGGCGATGGACGGATCGCGACGGCGATGCCGAACTCCTCGCGCCGTGCGGCCCCCATCGCCTGACGCGAGATCTCCATGGAGGGTTCGATCGCGATGCGCCGGCGCTCATCCGTCTTGAGATCGACGTTCCACTCCATCCCTCGCGGCGCGAGCATCATCGGCCCGCCGCGCGTGCCGTTCCGGTCCGCGAGTTCGGGACGGACCGAGATCCGAGCGCCAATTTCCCAGTAGTTCAGCAGGGTCGCCTCGGCGTTGATGGTCACCGAGCCCGAGACGTGCGCGTCGCCCCACGAGGAGGACGACCAGGGCCGGTCGAGCGCCTCGTGCGACCAGTTGTGGAAGGTGGATGCGGAGATCCGGTACGAACGCAGGCGCTTGCCAGGCACGATCTCCCGGTACTCGATGCGTGCGCCGGCGTCGAGCACCTCCTGGCGGCCGCTGAATCCGAGGTCATTGACCTCGAAGGTCGGCGAGACCTCCGCCGCCCAGATCGCTCCGGTCCAGTGGTCGCCCCGGCGCTTGTCGAGGGTCATCCGCCAATCCACGCCGGTGAGCGAGGTCGCGCTCGAATCCACGCGGAGACGCGTCGCGTCCGGTCGCTGGAGGAAGTGGGCGCTCGAACGCTGGATGGGGATCATCGCCGTCGAATCGCCGCGCACGAGACTCCCGGCAACGTATCCGACGAAACCGTACGTGCGATTCGCCCATTGGTGCTCCCAGTCCACGCCCGCGCTGAAGGCGTCGGACGTCAGCGAGGCGAAGGAGCGGTCACCGGGCAGCCGTCGAGTCTGATGGGTTGCGATGACTCCGAATGTGGATGCGCCGCCGTTGAAGTCCTGGCGCGCGCGTACCGCACTGTGGACCGCCCGCGGTTCAGCGAGGAACGACCGCGTCTCGTCCGTCGCGTCGAAGAAGGCGCGCCCCTTCGCCTGGTCGGTCACAGCGGCGATCACCCCGACGGAGAGTCCTCCGGCGGTCCGTCCGGTGACCTTGGCGGCGCCGAGGATCGTCGCTGTTTCCGGGACATGCACGAAGTCCGCGCCAGAGGGTGAACCCCCTGTCGGACGACGACCGATTCGCCGGCCGTAGAAGAGCCGGTTGTTCCCGCCCGACAGAGTGAAGTCGAAGATCCGCGCGTCCTCCACGAAGAAAGGTCGGCGCTCCTGGAAAAATGTCTCGAACGCGGTGAGGTTGATTACTGCCGGATCAGCCTCGACCTGACCGAAGTCCGGGTTTAGCGTCGCGTCCAGCGTGAACGAGGATCCGAGCCCGTACTTCATGTCGATCCCGACGCGCCTGTTCGTGGTCGACCCGTCCCGAAAGGGATTGCCCGGCTCGGCTGGTTCGAAGTCCCTTCCGACGACGATGTACGGCCGCAGCTCGATGCGCTGCGGCGCATTCTCAGTGCGCATGCCCGTGAGCGTGCCGAACTGGGAGACCATCCCCCTCTGCAACTCCGACATCAGCGCAAACTGCGTTTCCTCATTAGACCGGAATCGCCCGCGAGCGAAGTTGATTCCCCACGTCCGCTCCCCGCTCGACGTCTCGTACCGGAGCTGGGACAGCGGGATACGAATCTCCGCCGTCCAGCCGAGCGAGTCGAGCTGGACGGCGGACTGCCAGACGGCGTCCCACGCGTTATCGGAACTGGTGTCATTGTAGAGATATTCGTCTCCTTGCACGTTTGCAGCGCTGACGAAAAACGCGTACCCGGTGCGCCGATCCAGCCGCGGATCGAACGCAACTGCGAACCAGTCCGCGCTGCCTTGCCCGTCACGCCGTACGAGCTGTCGCGCGATCGTCCGCGGCTCTGAATCGAACATGCGCGCCCCGATGTATATCGCGTCGTCGTCGTAGAGTACCCGGACCTCGGTTGCGTGCTCGGCGGGGTCGCCTTCAATCGGATCCTTCTGTACGAACCCGCCTGCTGCCGTCGCGTGCTGCCACGCTTCGTCGTCGAGACGCCCGTCGAGGGAGACCCTGGATGTTCGGCGAGCGACGGCGATGGACGAACGCACCGGGGGCGACGCTGACGGCTCAGCGGCGCCCTGGGCCGCGAGAGGACGAATCTGAGGAACGAGGGCGAGAACGATCGTGGCAGCAGTCAGCATCCGCACGCGCATTACCAGTCGACCTTTCCTTCGCCCGGAGTCCGAGCACCATTGCGTAAAAATTCGAACCCGCCAGCGTAGATGTGTGATACGCGCAGGTGCCGGAATGCGTTGAGGCTCCCGGCTGCCTCACGCCACTAAGTGGCGGTCTTGTACGCGACGCGGGGGTCGGCTTTGGCGTACGCGAGATCCGTAATCAGGTTCACCAGCACGAACACGACGCTCAGGAACAGCACCGACCCCTGGATCGCCGGAAGGTCCCTGCGCGAGATCGCGTTCACCACGTAGCGGCCGAGTCCCGGCCAGCTGAAGATCGTCTCGGTGAGAATGCTCCCCGTGAGATAGTAGCCGAAATCGAGCCCGAGCACGGTGATGATGGGGATGAGCGCGTTTCGCAGCGCGTGTCGCGTGATCACGAGCCGCTCGCTCTGGCCTTTCGCGCGCGCCGTGCGCACGAAGTCGCTGCCGAGGACGTCGAGCATCGCCGAGCGCGTCACGCGCGCGAGGAAAGCGATCGAGCGGGAGCCGAGCGCGAGCGCGGGGAGGATCAAATACTCGATTCCGCCGTAGCCCGATGGTGGGAGCCAGCGCAGCATCACCGCGAACACCAGAATCAGAATCAGTCCCACCCAGTACACGGGGAAGGAGATCCCGAGGTACGCGACGCCGAGCGAGATGCGATCGAACCAGCCGCCGGGAACCCGCGCGCTGAGTATTCCGATGGTGATTCCGATCACCGACGCGAGCAGCATGGCCGCGCCCGCGAGCTGCAGAGTCTTGGGGAACCGCTCGCGGATGTCCTGCAGGATCGGCCGGCGCGTGATGTACGATCTCCCTAGATCGCCTTGCAGGACGCCGCCCGTGTAGTGGATGAACTGCTTGTACAGCGGGTCGTCCAGCCGGAGCTCGGCTCGCAGCCGCGCGACGGTCTCCGGGTCCGCCCGCTCGCCGACCATCTCCTGCACCGGATCTCCCGGCGCGACGTACAGCAGGAGGAACACGACGACCAGCACCCCGAACAGCGTCGGAATGGCGAGCAACAGGCGGCGGAGGATGAACGAGAGCATGTGTTTCGCTGCTAGCTGCTAGCTGCTAGCTGCTCGCTGTCTTTGTCATCTCGCTATCGACACTCCCGTCCAGTTCTGCCCGTTGAAGATCGTCGGGATCGCGAAGTCCTTCACCCAGGGTTGAATAGCGTACAGCACGCGGTGATGAAAGAGGAAGATCATCGGCGCGTCCGCGAAGGCGATCTGGTCCGCCTGGCGGTACAGCGCCGCGCGCGCGGCGTCGTCCTGCTCGCGCCTGGCCTGATCCACGATCCGATCGAAGGCGGGATTGCTGTAGAACGAGATGTTCCCGCCCACGCCGCGATTGGCGGTGTGCAACAGCGGATACAGGAAGTTCTCGGCGTCGGGATAGTCGGCGAACCATTCCTTGAGAATCATGTCGGTCTCGCCCTTACGCGACGCTTCGCGCACGGAGGACGCGTCGCGCTGCACGAGCTTCGCGCGGATGCCCGCTTCGGCGAGATACGCCTGGATCACCTCGGCGATTCTCGGGAACGGCGGCGACTGCGACGACCACAGCTCGAGGGCTATGCCGTTCGGAAAGCCGGCGTCGGCGAGGAGCTGCTTGGCGCGCGCCACGTCGCGCTTGTACGGCGCGCGCATGGTGTCGGCGCCGGGAAGCGTCGGAGGTATCACCCCCGCCGCCACGCGGCCGTGTCCGCTGACCATCCGGTCGAGGATCGTCGGCACGTCCACGGCGAGATTGAGCGCCTGGCGCACGCGCACGTCCCGCAAGGGGCCGCGCGTCGTGTTGATGCCGACGTACCAGAACCGCAGCGCCGGCGCGGAAGAAAGCAGCGCGCTCTTCTCGTCGGTCTGCTCCCAGCTGCGCGCCTCCTGCTCGGGCACCTGGAGCACGTCCACGTTCCCGGTCTCGAATTCCGCCACCGCCGTGCTCGGCTCCGCGATGATGCGGGCCATCAGCGACTCGGCCTTGGCCGCTCCGCCCCAGTACGCGTCGTTGCGCGCGAACAGCAGGTAATCGTCATGCCGCCACTCGACGAACTTCCACGGTCCGGTGCCCACGGGGTGCTCGCCGAAATTCGCCGGGACCGAATCGGGAAGGATCGAAGTCACCGGCATCGCCAGGAGCTTCGGAAAAATCGCCAGCGGCTCGGTGAGCGTGATCACGACCGTCGAATCGTTCGGAGCGGCGAGCCCGGTGATGGTCGAGGCCTTGCCGTCGGCGTATTCCCGCGCGCCCTGGATCGGATACAAGGGCCAACCCCGGCCTCCGGTCGTTGCCGGGTCGAGAACCCTCTGGAAGCTGCGCAGGACGTTGCCGGCGGTGAACGGGCGCCCGTCGTGGAACTTCACCCCCGTCCGGAGATGGAACGTGTAGGCCTTTCCGTCCGGGGAGATGTCCCAGGATTTGGCGAGGCCGGGGACTATCTGCGCGTCCGGTGTAAAACGAACGAGGCCGTCGAACACGTACGCGACTGCCCTACCGGTGGGCACGTCGGTGGAAAGCGCGGGGTCGAGCGAGCGGGGATCGTACGTGTCCCGCGAGTCGATCAACGTCCGGCGCGACGGCGAGGATTCACCACCGCGGCACGCCACCGAGGCGAGCAAGAGAAGAATCAGGTAGGCTCGGCGCATAGGGGTAAATTGTTGACTGGTGGTGAGATTCGCGTGAACTTAGTGAACCATTCCAAGAGCATAAATCGTGACCGCGGAATACAACTATCGCCGACGACTTGGCCTGGCCGAGCTGCTTCCCGCGATCGCGGTCGGGCTGGGCGCGGGACTGGCCGGCTTCTATCTCGCCCGCGTAATGGCCGAGAAGACGCCGCTCGTTCCGCGGTCGGACGGGACGAAAAGCATCGCACGTTCCGAGCCGCCGCAGCCACCTCGCGCAGCGATAAAGCCGGCAGCGCCTTGATGGATCGCCGCCCCGCGCGGCTCGTCTGCTTTTTAACATCGCTCGTTGTCGCGTCCGCCTCCATGGCCGGGGCGCAGACGGCCCCCTGCGCCACGGGCGATCTGGAGGTGCGCTCCCTGCAGTTCACGGGAAACAGCGCGTTCTCCGATGGACAGCTCGCGCAGACGATCGCGACGACGCCTTCCGGCTGGACCCGGCGCGCGCTCCGGCTGCCGTTCGCCGCGCGCCGCTGCCTCGACCCGGCGGAGCTCGTCAACGACCGGATCAGGTTGATCGTGTTCTATCGGAACCGCGGATACTCCCGGGTCACGGTCGACACCGCCACCACTCGACTCGGCTCGAGCGCCGTGGCGGTCCGGTTCCTGATCGACGAAGGCCCGCCCACACGGCTCGCGTCGCTCGCGGTCGTCGGACTCGAAGGCGTGCGGGACTCGGCGCGCATTGCCCGCAGCCTTCCGATCCGCGCGGGCGATCCGTTCGACAGGGTGCGGATAGGAGCGGCGCGCGACACGATCGCGCGCCGGCTCCGGAACAACGGCTACCCGGTGGCGGCCGTCACGAACTCGTTCGTGGAGGATCGGGGCGCGCTGGTCGCTTACGACACGCTGCGCGTGGCGAGCGGCCCGTTCACGCGAATCGGCCGGGTGAGCGTCGTCGTCACGCCGCGCGCCGGAAAAACGCAGCAGATCCCCGACGCGGTCGTACGGCGGATCGCGGGCGTGGACAGTGGCGCCGTGTATCGCGAGCGCGATCTCCTGAACGCGCAGCGAGCGCTGTATCAGACCGAGGCGTACCGGCAGGTCGCGATCGGCCTCGACACGATGCCCGGCGACTCGGTGGCCGCTATCCGCATCGCGCTGGCGGAGGACGCGATGCGCGCCGCGCGCGTCGGCCTGGGCTACGGCACGCTGGATTGCGTTCGCGCCACCGGCGAGCTCACCAACTACAACTTTCTCCGCGGCGCGCGCCGCCTCGAGCTCAGCGCGCGCGTGTCGAAGATCGGCGTCGGGCATCCGCTCGACGGCGCCCGCGACCTGTGTCCGCAGGCGAAATCGGATCCGTACAGCAGTCGCTTGAACTACTACTTCGGCGCGACGCTGCGGCAGCCGTCGTTCTTCGGCCTGCGCACCGTTCCGACGATCACCGTGTACAGCGGCCGGACGTCGGAGTACAAGGCGTACCTGCGCACCACCGCGATCGGCGGAATCGTCGGGCTCGACTGGCGCAGGTTTCAGCGCACGCCGGTCGGCTTCGCTTACCAGCTGGATTACGGGCGTACCGAGGCGCAGCCCGCGCTGTTCTGCGCCGTGTTCAACCGGTGCGATCGCGAGGATCGGGACCGGCTGCAGCGGCTCCAACCGCTCGGCGTCGCGAGCGTCGTGGTCTCGCGCAACGCGGCCAACAACGCGATTTATCCGACGGGCGGATACACCTGGCGCGCCGAAGCGAGACACGCTTCGCGGCTCACGCTGGCGGACAAGTCGCTCGGCTTCAACAAGCTGCTGGGCGACGCCGCGCGGTACTGGGGACTCGGCGGCAGGAACGTCCTCGCGCTGCGGCTGCGGGCGGGCGGGCTGCTCGGTCCGTCGCTCGGCGATCCGACGCGCTTCGTCCCGCCGGAGGAGAGGCTGTTCGCGGGCGGACCCACGACCGTGCGCGGCTTTCCGCAGAACGAGCTGGGATCCGCGATATACATCGCGATGCAGTTCGACACGCTGTATCCCGGCGTCACCGGACGGAGCGACACGCTGTTCCGGGTGAGTGAAGGAGAGCGCGGGTTTCGCCGGGCCGTTCCCGTCGGCGGTAACTCACTGCTCGTCGGCAACGTCGAGCTGCGCGTGCCGGCTCCGGTCTTCTCCAACGTTCTCCAGCTGACTCTGTTCACTGACGTGGGCGACGTCTGGAACCGCGGCACCGACGACGTGTTTCTGAACTTTCGCCTCAAGGCGACACCGGGAATTCAGCTGGGGGCGCTGTCGCCCGTCGGGCTGATCCGCATGGTCGTCGGCTACAACCCGTACGACCGCCCGGCGGGGCCGCTGTACTACGAGGTTCCGACGGCGCTCGGCGGCTCGCTGCCGTGCGTGAGCCCGACCAACGTGCTGCCCGTGCACGCCGTGGAAGGAGAGAACGGGATCGTGCTGGCGCAGGAGGAGGGCCGGTGTCCGCGGACCTTCGCGCCCGCGCGCGACGGCAGCTTCGCCTCGCGTCTCACGTTCAGCTTCGCCATCGGACAGGCGTTCTAGCGATGTCGCGCAGGCGGAAGGTCGTGTTGTCCAGCGCCGCGATTCTGATCGGGCTGATGCTGGCGGTGGTACTGCTGATCGTCGGCGGCACGCGGACGCGGTTCGGGCAGGAGCGCGTCCGCGCGTTCGTGCAATCGTGGCTGGCGGCCAAGGTGCGCGGCACGATGCACGTGGGCCGCATCAGCGGCGGTCTGCTCAACGGAGTGGTCATCGACTCGATCGAGATCCGCGACGAGAACGACTCGCTGTTCCTGGCGACGGGGCGGGTCTTCGTGCGGTACGAGCTGCGCGACCTGTTCGACAAGCGGATACTCGTGCGCCGCCTGGAAGTCGAGCACCCGAACGTGCACCTGCGGTATTACCCGGACGGGAAGTGGAACTTCGAGCGGATCTTCCCGCGCGGCCAGCCCGCGCCGCTTGGACGCCGCCGCGGGTTCGGCGAGTTCGTGCAGCTCGACTCGGCCATGATCCGCGATGCCAAGTTCGCCGTCACGATCCCGTGGCGGGTGCTCGGGAATCCTCCGCGGCGCGTGCGGGACAGCATCGTGACCGCGGCCCTCACCGACCCCGCGCGCGAGGTGCGCCGCTCGGGCGACGGGTTCACGCGCACCTGGCGCTGGGAGCGCGGGAACGTCGCGCTCGGCCCGTCGCGTCTCGCCGACCCCGACAGCGTGGCGCGCGTGTTCACGGTCCGCGATCTCTCGGTCAAGGGACTCGATCCGCCGTTTTATTTCCGGAACGTCCGCGGCACGATCCGGCACCTGGGTGATTCCGTCTGGGCGGACGCGCCGCACTTCGATCTGCCCGGATCGACGGGCAGCGGCAAGGCGAAGATCGTCTGCTGCGGCGGGCTGCCGCTGCGCTATTACGTCGACGTGATCGGCGATTCCGTCTCGCTGGCGGACGTCGCGTGGGTTTACCCGACGCTGCCGCGAACCGGCAGTGGCCGCATGAAGCTGGCCATCCGCAACTCGCCCGGAGATCTCGAAGTCCTCGATTATCGGATCTACGACATGGACGTGAGCAGCACGAAATCGCGGCTGCGCGGCACGATGACGTTCGGCGTAGGTCGTCCGCTGCTCATCGCGAAAGACGTGCGGCTCGAGGCGGCGCCCGTCAACTTCGACCTGCTGCGCACGCTGGCCGGCGGTCCGTTCACGTACGATTGGCAGGGGAGAATCACCGGCACCGTGACAGCGTCGGGCGGTCCGCTCGACCGGTTCAGGGTGGAGCGGGCTGATCTCGTGTTCGCCGACGCGCACGTGCCCGGCGCGATCTCGCGCGGCACCGGCCGCGGAGTGCTCGACATACGACTGCCGGCGCTCGCGGTCTTTCGCGGCTTCGACGTGAACGTGGGTCGCTTCGACCTGCGGACCGCGCAATTCCTCAATCCCGAGTTTCCGCGGCTGCAGGGCACGCTCGCGGGCACCGCCACACTCGACTCCGTCTGGACCGACGTCCGGTTCAGCGACGCGGACGGGCTGCACCACGACGGGCCGGGACCGCCGTCGAGAGTGACGGGCGCCGGTCGCCTCACGCTCGGTGACGAGTACGTGACGTACGACGTCGATCTGACCGGTGCGCCTGTGTCACTGACGACGCTCGCGCGGTCGTATCCCGCGATACCGCTGCGCGGCGATATGAGCGGACCGATCCGCGTGAGCGGGACCGCGGCGGACATGACCGTCGCGGCGACGCTCGCCAACGCCGATGGATCGATCTCGTTCGACGGAGAGGTGGACGCGGAAGCGCCGAGCTATGCGGTGAAGGGCGAGGGCGTTGTGACGGGCGCGAATGCGCGCGGCCTGCTGGCGCGAGCGGATCTCCCCCCGACTTCGCTGAACGCGCGGTACGGCGTCGATCTCACCGGTTCGAGCGCGGAAGACCTACGCGGCACCGTGCACGTCGCGGCCGGCGGCTCGACCGTCGACGAGCTGGCGATCGACCGGGCCACCGCGCGCCTCGCGATCGCGGACGGGATCGCGCGCATCGACACGCTGACGATCGCGTCGTCGGCGGGCAGCGCCTCCGCGACTGGAACCATCGGGCTCACGCCGTCGGCGAAGGGCGCGTTCGACTTCGTGCTGCGCGCGGACTCACTCGGCGCGCTGCGGCCGTACTTCGGCGAAGCGCACTCGACCGGGTCCGTGACGCTGCGGGGGCAGGCCACGACCAGCGCGGGCGTGGTGACGGTGAAGGGGAGTGTCACCGGCGACGACGTGGCGGTCGGCGACAACCGCGCAAAGCGGATCAGCGGGACCTTTGACGCGCGGAGCGAGAAGGGCGCGGTGTCGGGCTCGGCGGCGCTGAAAGCCGACACCGTTTCGGTCGGGCGGATCCGGTTGGTGTCGGTCGACGTCAGCACGGATCAGGGCGCGGCCGGAACCGGCACCGCGGCGGCGACTCTGGTCGCAGCCAACGGCGCGAGCACGCGGCTGGCGGCGCGAACCGAGCGGCGCGGGGACACGGTGACCATTGCGCTCGACACGGCCTCGATCGCGGCGGACAGCGCGCATCACTACCGCCTGAGCTCGCCGGCGGTGATCACACTGGCGAAGAAATTCGTGGAGCTCGATTCGCTGCGGCTCGAGCTGTTCACGAAGGAAGGAGCCACACCCGACCGTTCCGGCGGAACGCTGCTGGTGCAGGGAGTGCGCGTGGCCAACGATTCCGTCCGCGGCTCCGTGCTCAGTGCGGGTGTCGACCTGTCGGTGGTGCAGAGCGTTCTCCCGGTCACGGACGCGCGCGGACCGCTCGACATCAATCTCAGCGTGGCGGGACCGGTGACGCAGCCCGTCCTCAACGGGACGCTGCGCGTGACGGACGGGCGCC
>JANLGX010000268.1 GCA_024654005.1 Gemmatimonadaceae bacterium
GCTACCGGGTCGGACGCACGGCCAATATACCCCCGCAGAAAAATCGGACAGGTCAGGTCGGGTCGCCGTCGTCGTCGTGCGTCTGCGGCTTCGGCTCGCCGTCCGCGGGAACCAGCGAGATCTTCCCGTCATCCTCGAGGATCGCCCATTTGATCTGCTCGAGCCGCTCGTACCCCGCCTTGTGCATCTCGGCCAGCAGCTCGTCGGGCGCGATCCGCTCCCGGTTCATGTTGTCCTCGACGTAGCGGCCGGCGCGCACCAGCACCGTCGGCGTTCCGTTGATGACCTCGTGCGCCCGCTTGGACATGTGACTGACGACCGAGGTCAGGAAAACCAGCGTGAGCAGCGTCGCCGTCGCCACCGTCGCGTTCGTCATCGAGAAATCTTCCCTGAGCGCCGCCTGCGAGAAGAATTCGGGAATCAAGAGCAGCATGACGAGCTCGAACGCCGACATCTTGTTCAACTCGCGCTTCCCCATCGCGCGCAGAGCGATCATCAGGAAGAAGTAGATGAAGGCGATGCGCAGCACTGTCTCCATGGCTACCTCCTCAAGGCAGGACTACGGTGGATATGCCGACGCCCGCGCTGTCGCCCGCGTGGATCGCGTCGATGCGCCCGCGGTGCCGGCCGTATTCATTCGCGCGCATTCCCAGCTGGACGCGCCGCGTCTCACCGGGAGCTACGTCGGCCAGCTCGACCTCGAACGCGCGACTCGGCGACGGCACGAACTGGGGGTCGGTGAACCGAGCTACGTAGGCGGAGTCGAACCGGACGGTGACCGTGTCGAGCGGCGACGGCCCCGCGTTCGTGACCAGCACGGCCACGACTTCCATCGACCCGCGACGGATGCGCGGCGGATATTCGACCGACATCCGCAATGCCGCGCCGCGATCGGCAGCGGTGGCGCTGCCCGCGCCGAACACCTTGAACGCCGCGAGGACCGGAATGAGCATTATCAGCCCGAGGCCGACGAGCTGCAGCCCGCCGAACCTCAGCCGCCGCCGCATGGTCGGAAGCTCGGGCGGCTCCGATGAGCGGCTCTTCCTTGTGCGCGCCACTTTTCGCTCCACTCGTATGAGAGTTTGTCCTCCACCGAAGCGAAAGCCGTGCCGTGTAACGGTACGGTAAACACGCTCGCCAAACCCCGCCTTCCGGCCTATCTTGGGGGAAGTGAAAATCACCTTCTCCCTCCTGCACAAGCTCGACCGCCGCGATCGCGCCCTCTTCACGCGCTGGGCGATCGGCTCCGCGGCTACCCACGCGGTCCAGCGCTTCTGGCGCATCATCACGCACCTCGGCGGGGTTCAGGTAACGGTGACGGCGGGGCTGGTGCCGCTGGCGTTCGGCCAGGACCTGCTGCAGCTCGCCGCCTGGAACGCGCTCGTCACGCTCGGCGTGTCGCACTTCATCGTGCAGATCATGAAACGCAAGCTGAGCCGGCCGCGTCCGTCCACCGGCATCGGCTGCTCGACGTTCATCGAGGAGCCGGACCGGTTTTCCTGTCCGTCGGGCCACTCCGCCGCCGCAATGTCCGTCGCCGTCGTGTACGCGATGGCGTTCCCGGCATGGGCCGCGCCGCTGCTCGCTCTTGCCCTTGCGGTTGGCGCGTCACGCGTCTTCCTCGGTGTGCATTACCCGGGTGATGTCGTTATCGGTCAGGCGATCGCGATTCTCACCGGAGCGTTAGTAATCGCGATCTGATGGCCGGCACGCGATCGCCGGCCGCGCAGGACTCCCGCTCCGAAGTGACGCTCGAGCAGACTCTCTTTCCACCCGGTCCCCCCTCGGCACTGGATCTCCGCACGGCCGTGCTGCCGGCGAAGCTCCGGCCGGACGCGCGCATCGGCGTCCTCGACATCACCGAGTTCTTCGGCGAGACCACGGGCGGGATTCGCACGTACCTCCTGGAGAAGGCGAAGTACGTCGAGGCGTCTCCGTCGCTGCGGCACGTGCTGGTGGTCCCCGGGCCCGGCGACTCCGTCACCGAGAGCGAAGGCGTGCGCTGCTACCGCCTGCGCGGCCAGCCGGTGCCGACGCAGCATCCGTACCGGTTCATGGCCGGACTGCGCGCCAACACGCGCATCTTCGCGCACGAGCGTCCCGACATCATCGAGGTCGGAAGCACGGGCATCGTGCCGTGGATCGTGAACCGCGCGTCGCGCGGCACGGACATCCCGGTCGTGTGCTTCTTTCACAGCGACTTCCCCAACATCATCGCGCCGCACCACAAGACGGGCGTCGGCTGGACCGCCGCGAGGCAGATGGCGTACGGCTATCTGCGTGCGCTCGACAAGCTGTTCGTCACCACCCTGGTTGCGTCCGACTTCTCCGCCTCCGAGCTCCGGCGAGTCGGCGTGGAGAACACGGTGCGCGTGCCGATGGGGGTGGATCTCGACCGCTTCCATCCGCGCAGGAAGGAGCACGCGGCCGAGACACGGCGGAAGCACTCGTTGCCCGAGGGGCCGCTGACCGCGTACGTCGGCCGGTTCGCGCGGGAGAAGGACCTGCACGTGCTCGTCGACGCGTGGAGCATCGTGGAGCGTCGCACCGACGCCACTCTGTTGCTGATCGGAGACGGACCGCTCAAGGCGGAGCTGCGCGCGCGCGCGAAGTCCAAGCGCATCCTCTGGCTCCCCTTCGAGAAGAACCGTGACGCGCTCGCCGACCTGGTCGCGGCGCTGGATTTCTACATCGCGCCCGGACCGGTGGAGACCTTCGGGCTCGCGGCGGTGGAAGCGCTCGCGTCGGGCATTCCGGTGCTGTCGTGCGATCGTGGCGCGGTAGCCGAGCACGTCCAGCGATCGGCCGCTGGCCGCCTGTTCGTCACCGGCAGCGCGCCCAGTCTCGCCGAAGAAGTCTCCGCGATGCTGCGGGAGGATTTGCCCGCGCTCGGCGCGAAGGGCCGGGAGCACGCGGAGCGCGAGCACAGCTGGTCGGGAACCTTCGACCGCCTGTTCAAGGTGTACGCCGAGATCGCGAAGTGATCGCGCCGGCGGCGTCCGCCGAAGGAATGCGGCTCGCGATCTTCAGCGACACCTACCCGCCGCACATGAACGGCGTGGCCGCCGCGCTCGGCCGTCTCACGCACGCCGTGCGCGAGCGGGGCGGCGAGGTGCGGGTAGTGACGACGACCGACCCGCGCGCTCCCGGAGCCGAATCGGCCGTTCGGCGCTGGCCGAGCATTCCGTTCTGGGCGTATCCGCAGCTCCGCGTCTCGCTGCCGCCGGCGCGTCTGGTCGCGCGCGAGCTGTTCGCCTGGCGGCCCACGCTGGTGCACGTCGCGACCCCGTTCGGCGTGGGGCTCGCGGCGCGCCGCGCGGCGCGCTCACTGGGGATTCCCATGGTGACGTCGTACCACACGAGCTTCAGCCAGTACGCCGCGTTCTACAAGCTCGGGAAGCTCAGCGCCCCGGGCTGGTCGTTTCTCCGCTGGTTTCACAACGGCGGGCTGCGCACCTATTGCCCCTCGAACGCGATCCGCTCGGAGCTGGAGGAGAGAGGATTCCGCAACACCAGGATCTGGGGTCGCGGGGTCGACATGTCGCGCTTCAGTCCCGCCTGGCGGCGCGAGGAAATGCGCGCGCGGTTCGGAGCCGGGCCCGGCACCGTCGTCGTAGCGTACATCGGCCGGATCGCCGCCGAGAAGGGGCTCGCGGTTGCGGCGGCCGCGATGCGCCGGCTGGAAGGGGAGAAGTCGATGCGCTTCGTCGTCGTGGGCGAAGGACCATACGAGGAGCGGCTGCGGGCGCTGGCGCCGCGCGACGCCGTCTTTACCGGGCGGCTGTCGGGCGACGCTTTGAGCGAGGCGTACGCGTCGGCCGACCTGTTCGTCTTCCCGTCCACGACCGACACGTTCGGCCAGGTGCTGCTGGAGGCGATGGCTTCCGGACTACCGGTGGTCGCCGCCGACGCGGGGCCCACGCGCGAGGTGGTGGGCGACCAGGCCGGCGCATTCGTCCCGCCCGGCGACGACGCCGCGCTCGCGGCGGAGATTTACCGGCTGGCCACGGCTCCGGCCGAGCGGTCCCGCATGGCGGCCGCCGCTCTTCGGGGGGCGAGCACGCGGTCGTGGAGCTCGGTGTTCGACGACCTGGTGCACGACTACAACGAGATCGCGCTCGCTCCCGGGGCTATCTAGCGGCGCTGGATCACAGCCGCCACTCGAGCCCCGCCGACACGGTGCGGGGCAGCCCCGGCTTGATCCCTTCCGGCCGGCGCGACGCGATGTACTTGTTGCCGGCGAGATTCTTGACCGCGACGGAGAGCGAGAGATCGCTCAGCACCGGCA
>JANLGX010000272.1 GCA_024654005.1 Gemmatimonadaceae bacterium
CGTACTCGAGCACATCGAAGACGATCGTGCCTAGCTCGGACGGGCACACGCCGCGCTCAAGCCCGGAGGGCATCTCGTGATATTCGTGCCGGCGCTGTCGTGGCTGTACAGCGACTTCGACAGGCAGATCGGCCATTACCGGCGCTATGCGAAGTCGGGGCTCTGCCGTCTGGTCGAGGACGCCGGCTTCAATCTCACGAAGGTGCGGTACTTCGACGTCGCCGGGATCATCCCGTGGTACGTCAACTTCGTGCTCCTGCGCAACTCCATCGGCAGCCGGAGCGTCTCGCTGTACGACCGGCTCGTCGTGCCGGTGATGCGTGTCGCCGAACGGCTGATCCCGCCGCCTGTCGGAAAAAACGTGCTGCTGGTGGCAAGAAAAAGCTGACGGCGGGCCCTACCTGAGCAGATCCCTCTTGGTGTGTGTTCCGCGGCTGGCCCCACGGGCCGCGAGTGGGAAGTGCCTTAGTGCACGGTCCCGCACTTCGCCACGCCGTTGTTGGTGGCCGGGTTGTCCCCGCCGGGGGGCGTGGGCGGGTCGTCGTTGTTGATGAACATGCCGCATTTCACGGTGGTCCTTGGCGCTTCCATCGAGGCAACCGCCGCCCACCCCAAACCCGTGTTCGTGACCACCATGGTCACTCCGCTCGACGGCGCGTAGGTGATTCCGGTGAGGGCCGCAGGGCCGGTGGACGTGCCTGAGGCGTACGCTCCGTTGTTGTCGGCCGCGTAGGCTTCCTGCGCGGTAGCAAGGTTCCGGAGATCGCCCTTCATCGTCGCGAAGTACGCCTTCTCCTTCGTGTTCGCGAACTTGGGGATCGCCATCGCGGCGAGTATCCCGATGATGACGACGACTATCAGTAGCTCGATGAGAGTGAAACCTGCTCGTCGGTTTTGCATGATTGTCGTCGGCTGCTGACACGGGCGGCGCCTGTGTCCGGCGCGCCGATGGATGAAGCCCGCCCGGCGAATCCGCCGGGACGGGTCCCCTCCATTGTCAGATCAACACTACAGGCACTTGGGCTCGCCGGACACCGTGGCGGGGGCGATGGGGGTCGGCGCAGTGGCGCCGTTCTGGATGAACATTCCGCAGTTTTCCGTGCCCGGGAGGGCCGTGTGCGCCGCGGTGGCTGCCCAGCCGTTCACGCCTGCGTAATTGACGGTGACCAGCACGCCCGTCGAAGCCGTGAAGTTCAGCGCCGTAAGGTTCGTGCTGTACGCACCCGCGTTGTCGGCCGCATAGCCTTCCTGCGCGGTCGCAAGGTTACGCAGGTCGCCCTTCATCGCGGCCTTGTACGCCTTGCCCTTCGTGTTGGCGAACTTCGGGATCGCGATCGCGGCCAGAATGCCGATGATCACGACGACTATCAGAAGCTCGATGAGCGTGAAGCCCTTCCGTTTCCTGTTCTGCATGAGAGCTCTCCAATGGGAGGGTTCGGCAGCCACTGAGTTCAGGCGTACCGGTCGCCAACTGGTAAGGCAACGCCAGGGCCACGTGTGTCATACAAATGAAGTCTTGTTGTCAAAAGCACTTAGCTCGTCCAGCCGACCGGCGGACAGGTTCAACCCTACCGCAATCCGCCCTAAACCCTCGCAATTCGCAAGATACACGGCCGAAAGGACGGTCTTGCGACTATGGTCGCACGACCATAGTCTTATCCTCATGAAAAGCCTATACCCGAAAGAAAGCGGTGCCGGAATCCCGCCTCTTCCAGACGAGCTTCACATCACGATGCCGGCCGGGGAATTCAAGACCAAGTGCTTCGAGCTCATGGACAAGGTCCGCGAGCGCGGCGCCGAAATAACGATTACCAAGCGGGGGGTGCCCGTGTGCAAGGTCGTCGCGCTCGACAAAAATTCCGAACCGGTCTTCGGCTCGCTTGCGGGCACGGTCCTTTATTTCAATGACCCCATTGCGCCTACCGGCGAAAAATGGGAAGCGGACGAATGATTCGCTCTCCCCACTCCAATCCCGGCGAGACGCTCCTCCTGGATACCCACATCTGGGTATGGATGGTTTCGAACACCATGGAGCGCGTCTCTGCCGTAGCGCGAGCGGCACTCGAAGAGTCCGCGGCCAAGCGTAGCCTTAGAGTGAGCGCGATTTCGGTATGGGAAGTGGGAGTTCTGTCGCGAAAGAAACGCCTCGGCTTGACGATGCATGTCGCGGCGTGGGTCGAGCGCGGGCTCGCCACGCCCGGCGTGCAGCAAGTGCCACTCGATTCCACCGTAGCCTTGCTCAGCACCACGCTGCCGGAGGAACCGCCATCCGATCCAGCCGACAGGTTCCTGTTGGCCAAGGCGTACAGCTATGGATGGACACTTGTTACCAGCGATGCCAGGATCATCCAATACGCCGGCAAACAGGGGATCGCGGTGCTGGACGCCAGGAACTGAGCGGTCGAAAAGTGTTCAGTGGATCGGCTACGAGACCTCGAAAAACCCAGGCAGCGATAGGACGAAAGACTGAACCGCCGCTGCTGGATGCCAGCGAAGCTCGTCCGTAACGATCTCGGGCCGCTCTTCGCGTTGCAGCCACCGTTCCACAACTCGCGCGTCAGATCCACGATCCAGTACTCCTCGACGCCGTAGCGCTGATACAATCGCCGCTTGAGCTGCCGATCCAGCCGAGCCGTGCTTGGCGATAGCACTTCGACCGCGAGTAAAAGCTTTCCCGCCTCTTTCACACTGCGCGGTTTGCGGCCGTCCACCAGTGGCAAGACGAACAGGTCGGGCTGCACCATGCTCTCGGGCTCGAACTCCACGTCGGTCGGCGCGAATAACACCATTCCGACCGGATGCTCGCGCAAATACAGCGACATCGCGAAATGCAGCGAGCTAAGCGCCTCCTGGTGCCGGAACGACGGCGCGGGCGTCACGTACAGCTCGCCCTCGATGACTTCGTAGCGATTTCGGTCGGCCGGCAACGCGCGGACGTCGTCCGCGGTCCACCGCTTGGCAGTAGCTGGCATGCCCATACTATGCGCTCCGCTAGAGGCGTCGGACAAGTGAGCACCGCCAACTCTCATGCCGGCCGCAGCACGGAGCGCCACCATCTCCACGCACACAGGCGCCCAATCCTGCGCCGCTCGCCACCGCAAGACTTGGGATCCGCCAAGTTGCGATAGGGGTAGAATCCACCAATATTTCCTCCTTCTACCTCCGCCCAAGGACCTTATGGCTCTCAATATCAAGAACCGTGAAGCGGACAGGCTTGTCCGTGAGTTGGCCGCCGTGACCGGCAATTCCTACACTGACGTAGTGCTAGAAGCGCTGCGAGAAAAATTCCAGCGGGAACTCGGCCGACCGCGAGCGCAGCGGCTCAGCGAAGACGTCGCACGAATACAGCAGCGCGTGGCCGAACTTCCGGTTCTCGATCGGCGACCGCCTGACGACGTTCTCGGATATGACGTCCACGGCCTCCCGCGCTGATGGTCCTCGATACCTCGGCGATACTCGCGCTGCTATGGAATGAACCGGATTCAGCGCGGCTGGTGGCCGCGCTCGAGGGCGACCCCGTACGTCGCGTGTCGGCTGCTTCCGTGGTCGAGAGCAGCATCGTCGTATATGCCCGGCACGGCGATCCCGGCGATCGCGAGCTCGACGTGCTGCTGCACCGCTTAGCTGTCGATGTGGTGCCAGTCACTGCTGAACAGGCGGAGCTCGCTCGCCTCGCCTACCGGAACTACGGCAAAGGACACCACCCCGCCGCATTGAATTATGGCGATTGCTTCAGTTATGCCCTGGCGGCCTTGAGCGGCGACTCGCTGCTATGCACGGGCGACGATTTCAACAAGACCGACATCCGCATCCGATAGGGCTTTCGCGTCCTGACCGGTATCCCTGAATTGATGGTAACGACCACTGTTGCGCAC
>JANLGX010000277.1 GCA_024654005.1 Gemmatimonadaceae bacterium
TCATCCACTCCAGCTTCTGCGTGTCGAACACCGCGGCTTTCTTCTGCAGCCCGTCCGCGGAGAACAGCTCGACCATCTCCTCGAGCGGCATGATCTCGCGGTCGCCGCCCGGCGACCAGCCGAGCAGCGCGAGAAAGTTCACCATCGCTTCCGGCACGATGCCGAGGTGCTGGTAGTCGCCCACCGCCGTCGCGCCGTGGCGCTTGCTCAGCTTCTTGCCGTCCATCCCGTGAATCATCGGCAAGTGCGCGAACTGCGGGACGGGCTCGGACAGCGCGCGGTACAGCATGATCTGCTTCGGCGTGTTGGAGATGTGATCGTCGCCGCGCATGACGAGGGTGATGCGCATCGCCACGTCGTCGGACACGACCGCGAGGTTGTAGATCGGCGTCTCGTCGGAGCGCAGCACCACGAAGTCGTCGACGTCCTTGTTGGGGAAAGCGATCGTGCCGTGCACGAGGTCGTCCCACTCCGTCGTCCCATCCGGCACGCGGAAGCGCACGACGAACTGCTCGCCGCCGGCCACGCGCGCGGTCACTTCGTCCGCGCTCAGGCGGTCGCAGCGGCGGTCGTACTTGAAGCTCTCCTTGCGGGCGTCCGCTTCCTTGCGGCGCGCGTCCAGCTCGGCGGGCGTGCAGAAGCAGCGGTACGCCGCGCCGCTCTCGAGCAGGCGGCGCACGTCGTCCTGGTGCCGCGCGAGGTTCGCGCCCTGGTGCACGACCTCGCCGTCCCAATCGAGGCCGAGCCAGCCGAGTCCTTCGAAGATCGCGCGCGTGCTTTCCGCGGTGCTGCGCGCCTTGTCGGTGTCCTCGATGCGCAGCAGCATCTTGCCGCCGTGCTTCCGCGCCCACAGCCAGTTGAACAGCGCGGTTCGCGCGCCCCCCACGTGGAGGTAGCCGGTGGGGGACGGCGCGAAGCGGAGACGGGGGCCGATGGAGGTGTCGATTATCTGGGTCGGTGATAAGTCGGTAGCGCGAGCGGGCGCCGGTAAAGATCGGCGCGGGAGTCGCCCGCAGCTACATCTTGAAGATGAAGGTCTGCATCACCGCGCGGCTGACCGGCCTGCCGTTCACCGTCGCCGGGAGGAAGCGGAAGCTTCTCGATCCCGATCGAACGGCTTGGCCGAATTCCGGATGCGTCGAATAGAGGATCTTGAGCGTTCCCGGCTGGACGCGGCCCAGGCTGTTGACAACGAAGCGCGCTCTTACCTCCCCCGGAACCCGCATTCCGCGCAACGCCTTGGGGTAGGGAAGCTGCTGCGTCGAGCCGACGGGCTCTACCTCGGTGAGACGTAATGGCACCAGCGCCGCAAACTCACGGGCCGTGAGGTGTCTGGCTACGCTCGCGGCGGAATTCAGCAGCCGGACGAACCTCTGAATCTCGTCTGTCGTGACCGTCACTCCGATCTGCGCAAACGCAGTGTCCGAAACGAACAGGACGAACGCGCCAGGCGCGGTGTCGGACCGCGCGGCGAGCAGCGTCTCCTGCAATACGTGCTCGTCGGATCCGCCGCGACGTGAGTTTGCAGCGAGCTCGCTCGATAGCGCACTCGTCCAAGTCTCCGCGCTGTCCGGCCAGATCGCGGCCGAGATGACCTCGGCGGATCCATCGGCGGCGCGCGCGGCGACCTCCACCATGCGATCGCTTCGCGCGCGAAACTCGTAGACAGCGCGTCCGTCCAGCTCGAGCGAATCCACCACGCGCCTGAGAACCTGGGCTTCCGTCGGCTCCGGGAACAACGCGCAAGCCAGCAGCAGCGCCGGTACGATGCCCGACAAGCGGGCAGTCATTCCTTGCGCCTGGCGTCGCTCCCGAAACCGAGGAATTTTCAAGCCAGGTACATGTAGCTGGCGCCTTCGGCCTGCGCCTGGTTCATCGCGATGACCATCGCGGGAACGATCGTGATCCGCGGCACCATGTTCGCCTCGAGCTCGGAGCGGATCTCTGCGGCGGGCCGGTTCGTAGCTTCGGCGAGCCGTCCGACCCAGAAGTTGAACGCGTTGTTGCAGACGATGAAGCGGGTGCCGAGCGCCTGCAGCGCGGTCATGCTCGAGTCGCCGGGGATGTCGATCCGCGCTTCCGCGCCAAGAAACTCCCCCTCGGGCGCCGAGACGAACACGTTTCTCGTGGCGGCGGCTTTCGTCACGCGGTCGTTGACTCCGGACGCGGCGCCCAGGCGGTACTTGGCCCACATCGCGTCGTTGAACGCCATGGGGGTCGTGAAGCCGTACATTCCGACGATCGCGAGCACGTGCGGGTACGTCATCTCGAACGCGGTGCGGTACGTGTGCATGTAGTTGCGGACATGCAGCAGCGGGAGGCCGCCGTTGGGCGCGGGCATGTCGAAGATCTGCGCGTGGTTCCCCTTGATCCCCTGGAGCCAGCTGGTGTCCGGCTTCACCGACGGTCCGGGCCCGGTGGCAGCGCGCATCGCCTTGATCTCTTCCGCGTCGAGCACGGCCGGGGCCGCGACGGCGCCGATCCCGACGGCGACGGCGGTGGTTGCGAGCCGGCCGACGAACTCCCGGCGATTGTGTGCCTGCGATCCTGTCATGTCTACCTCCACGGTTGGTGGGTGATGAAAGTATGACGACTGAGGGGCGCGTGCGGCTTCAATAGAAAAAGGCCCGCGCTCGCGGACCCGAAAACGGAGAGAGAGGGATTCGAACCCTCGATACAGGTTGACCCCGTATGCCGGTTTAGCAAACCGGTGCCTTCAGCCTCTCGGCCATCTCTCCCAATCCTTAAACATAGTCGATCTGGACGCCTAGCTCAACGCGCGAGGGTGGATTTCGCGGGGGAAAAGGGGAGCGTTGTGCGTTGACCGTTGTTCAGGTTGTGCGTTAGGACGTGACGGCGGTACCGCGGTGCCGTCTCACGCGCCTACGGAACAACGCAAAAACGGGAAACGCACAACGCTCCCCTTTCTCCTCCTTGCCTCAACTGGTCCGAAAGTCGGACCGGTGTGTGCAAGTGTCACGACCGCCGGCGTCTCAAGGCAGCGGGCAACTTGCGCCCGTTTTCCTTTTGACGATCGGAGCCTGGATGCGACTGTACCTCGGATTTGTGGCAGCAGCGGTTGGGTTAATGGCGTGCGATCAGCCCGGGAGCGGCTCGAGCGGGAAGGTGGGAAGCGACGCCGCGATGGCCGAGCAATCGGCCTCCAGTCCTCCCATCATGGCCATGTCGGGGAACGTGATCGGCGCGATGCCGCAGCGGCCGGTCAGCGGCGACACCGGCACGACCGGCGCGCCGGTGATGATCATCCGCACCGGCTACGCTTCGGTCGAAGTGGACAACGTCGACGAGGCGGCGATCAAGGTCAGAGCGCTCGCGGCCAGTCTCGGCGGGCACGTCGCCAACTCGCAGTTCGAGGGCGGCGAGCACAACGTGCGCTCGGCCACGCTTGAGCTGAAGATCCCCGCGCCGCGGTACGACGAAGCGGTCAACCGGCTGGCGACGATCGGCGAGGTCGAGTCGGTGAACTCGACCAGCGAGGACGTCGGAGAAGAGTACGTGGACGTGACGGCGCGAGTCGAGAACGCGCGCCGGCTGGAGCAGCGGCTCATCCAGCTCCTGGCCAATCGCACGGCAAGGCTCGCGGACGTGCTGGCGGTGGAGCGGGAGCTGGCGCAGGTGCGGGAAGAGATCGAGCGGGCGGAAGGCCGGCTGCGCTACCTGCGCACGCGCGCGGCGACGAGTACGCTGACGGTGCTGGTGCACGAAGACGAGCCGATACTGGGAAGGGCGGGGGACAATCCGATCGCAGCCGCTTTCAAAGCAGCGTGGCGGAATTTCGTCCGCTTCATCGCCGGACTCATCGCGGCGATGGGAGTGATCGTTCCTATAGCCGCCTTGGCCGGGATTGGATACGCGCTGTGGCGGAAGTTCTGGAGAACTAGGTAGGGGGGAATACAACGTTCCCCTTTTCCGGTCCTACCTCGATTCGTCCGACGGCTCCGCGCGCCGGCCAGGTCCGCGCACCACTTCCACCGGCTCAGGCTCGTCCGCTCGTTTCCTGTCCGGCTGTTCTCCTGAACAGCCGGACGAGCTTGGCGACCGGATCGTAATGCCGGTCCACCACCCGCTCCTTCAGCGGGATGATCGCGTTGTCGGTGATGGTGATGTGCTCCGGGCAAACCTTCGTGCAGCACTTGGTGATGTTGCAGTAGCCGATCCCGTGCGCCTGCTTGAGCTCGTCCACCCGGTCCGCCACGTCGAGCGGGTGCATCTCCAGCGCGGCCGCGTACACCAGGAACCGCGGCCCGATGAACTCCTCGTGCTTGTGGTGGTCACGGAGAACGTGGCACACGTCCTGGCAGAGGAAGCACTCGATGCACTTCCGGAACTCCTGCACGCGGTCCACGTCGCTCTGCTGCATCCGCCAGCTCCCGTCGGGCGCGTCCGGCGGGCGCGGGGTGAACTGCTTGATCTTCTTCTTGACGCGGAAATTCCACGACACGTCGGTGACGAGGTCGCGCAGCGACGGGAACGCGCGCATCGGCTCGATCGTCACCGGCTTCGACAGGTCGAGCTCGTCTATCCGCGTCATGCACATGAGCTTCGGCATGCCGTTCACTTCCGCGGAGCACGAGCCGCACTTGCCCGCCTTGCAGTTCCAGCGCACGGCGAGATCGTTGGCCTTCTCCGCCTGGATCTGATGCACGGCGTCGAGCACGACCATCCCCTCGGAGACCTCGGTCTCGTAGTCCACGAGAGCGCCGCCGCCGCTGTCGCCCCGCCAGATGCTGAAGGTGGCTTGTGTCATTCGTCCTCTACTTCATCTCTTCGATGATCTGCGCCAGCTCCGCGGGAAGCGGCGGGATGGGCTGGCGGCTCACGTGCATGGAGCCGTCTCCGCCCTTGCGCAGCAGGATGTTGAACTTGGCGAACTCCGGATCCTTGTCCGGATAATCGTCGCGGAAGTGTCCGCCGCGGCTCTCCCTGCGCTCCAGCGCCGCGCGCGTGATCGCCTCGGCGACGGACAGCAGATTCCGCAGGTCCAGCGCGGTGTGCCAGCCCGGATTGTACTCGCGATTTCCCGGCACTGAGACGCCCGGCGCCTTCTCCTTGAGCGCGGCTATGCGATCGAGCGCCGACTTCATCTCGTCCTCGCGCCGCACGATGCCGACCAGCTCCTGCATGAACTCCTGCAGCTCGTGTTGGATCTGGTACGGTCCGTCCGCGGCTTGCCCGCCGGCGCCCGCGCCATCGAGCGGACGCAGCGCGTTGGTCGTGGCGCGATCGACCTGGCCGTCGTCGACCTTGACTCCGCCGTTGTCGCGGGCGAAAGCCGCGGCGTACTCACCGGCGCGCTTGCCGAACACCACCAGGTCCGATAGCGAGTTGCCGCCCAGGCGGTTCGCGCCGTGCAGGCCAGCCGCGCACTCGCCCGCGGCGAACAGCCCCGGCACCGTCGACATCTGCGTGTCGCCGTCGACGCGGATTCCGCCCATCATGTAGTGCGTGGTCGGCCCCACCTCCATCGGCGTCTCGGTGATGTCGATGTTGGCGAGCTGCTTGAACTGGTGGTACATGCTCGGAAGCTTTTTCCGGATGTAGTCCCTGGAGTTCGGGATCTTCTCCTTCACCCACGCGATGTCGAGGAAGACGCCGCCGTGCGGGCTGCCGCGCCCGGCCCGCACCTCGCGCATGATGCAGCGCGCCACGTGGTCGCGCGTGAGCAGCTCGGGGGGGCGGCGGGCGTTCTTGTCGCCCTGGATGTAGCGCCAGGCTTCTTCTTCGGTGTCCGCGGTCTGCGAGCGGTAGTTCTCCGGGATGTCGTCGAACATGAACCGCTTGCCGTCCTTGTTGCGCAGCACGCCGCCATCACCGCGCACTCCCTCGGTCACCAGGATACCGCGCACGCTGGGAGGCCACACCATTCCCGTCGGATGGAACTGGACGAACTCCATGTCCTGCAGCGCGGCGCCCACCTCGTACGCCAGCGAGTGCCCGTCGCCGGTGTATTCCCACGAGTTGCTCGTGATGCTGAACGCTCTCCCGATCCCGCCGGTCGCGAGCACGACCGCCGGCGCCTGGAACACCTTGAACCGCCCGCGCTCACGCTCGTACGCGACAGCGCCGGCGATGCGATCGCCGTCCTTGAGCAGCTCCAGCACGGTGCACTCCATGTGCACGTCCACTGCCTGATGGATGAGATGGTCCTGCAGCGTGCGGATCATCTCGAGCCCCGTGCGGTCGCCGACGTGGGCGAGGCGGGCATACTGGTGGCCGCCGAAGTTACGCTGGAGGATCCGCCCGTCTTCCGTGCGGTCGAACACGGCGCCCCACGCCTCCAGCTCGCGGGCGCGGTCCGGCGCTTCGCGCGCATGAAGCTCCGCCATGCGCCAGTTGTTGAGGTACTGCCCGCCGCGCATGGTGTCGGCGAAGTGCACCCGCCAGTTGTCGCGCTCGTCCACGTTGCCGAGCGCCGCGGCCAGCCCGCCCTCGGCCATCACCGTGTGCGCTTTGCCGAGCAGCGACTTGCAGATCACGCCGACCTTCGCGCCCCTGTCCGCCGCTTCGATCGCCGCGCGCAGGCCGGCGCCGCCGGCGCCGACCACGATCACATCGTATGAGTGCGTCTCGTGCTCGGCCATCAGATAAGCCGGAAGTCGGTCCAGATGCCCATCGAGCACAGCCGCACGTACACGTCCGCGAACGCCACCCAGAACAGGCTCGGCCACGCCCACCGCATGTGGCCCCGGTTGAGACAGCTCACGCACTGGTAGCTGATTCGCCGCACCGGCGCGCCGGAGAGCCGGTCCACGTAGCCGCCGACGATATGCCGCAGCGAATGGCAGCCCAGCGTGTACCCGGCGAGCAGGACGACGTTGATGACGAGCACCAGCGTTCCGACGCCGATGCCGAACTCCTTCGCGCCCGTCGCCGCGTCCGTGAACCACATCGCCTTCACCGCGTCGTACCCGAGGATCACGATGAACACCAGCGCGATGTACATGAAGTAGCGGTGGACGTTCTGCAGGATCAGCGGAAACGAGTTCTCCCCGCGGTAATTCGAGCGGGGCTCGCCGACCGAGCAGCTCGGCGGATCGGCCCAGAAAGCCTTGTAGTACGCTCCCCGGTAGTAGTAGCAGGTGAACCTGAACAGCGCGGGAAACGGGAGGATCAGCAGCGCGGGAGAGAAGGGAAGCCAGCCCGGCCACGCCGAAGGCTTGGGTCCGAACACCGCGTGCGGTGAATCACCGAACAGAACCGGCGAATAGAACGGCGACAGGTACGGTCCGAACTCGTAGTGCGCGTTCTGCAGGGCGGCCCAGGTGGCGTACACGATGAAGCCGCCCAGGGCCAGGAAGACCACCACCGGCTGAACCCACCACGCATCGGGGCGCAAAGTCTGGCCGAATGCGCGGCGCGTCAGCGGAACGGCTGCGTGCGACATGGGGCGTTAGTTAGTGTCTGGTGAACTGTTGTCAAGGCGTCTGCCGACGCTTACATAACCTAAGCGAATGAACGACAGTCATGCATTCGTAAACATCCTCGCGACGCTGATCGCGATAATCCTGGCGACCAAGCTGCTGGGAGCGCTGGCGCAGCGGCTCGGTCAGCCGTCGGTGCTCGGCGAGCTCCTGGCCGGCGTGCTGCTGGGCGGGTCGGTGCTGGGCATCATCGATCCCCAGGGTCCGGTGGTGTTCGCGCTCGCGGAGCTGGGCGTCCTGATCCTCCTGTTCGAGATCGGGCTGCACACCGAGCTGGGATCGCTCGTCCGCGTGGGGGGCACCGCGGCGAGCGTCGGCGTGGTCGGCGTGATTCTGCCGTTCGCCGGCGGCTACGTGGCCGCGGTGCTGCTCGGGCTCGAGACTCTGCCCGCGATCGTGTGCGGCGCGGCGCTGACCGCTACCTCCGTCGGGATCTCGGCGCGCGTGCTATCGGACCTCGGCCAGCTCGACCGGACCGAGGGGCGCATAGTGCTCGGCGCCGCGGTCATCGACGACGTGATCGGCCTCATCATCCTGTCGCTCGTGACGGGGCTGGCGGCCGGGGTGGCCCCCGCTCCGCTTCCCATCCTGAAGACGGCCGCGCTCGCGTTCGGCTTCATCGCGGCGGCGATCGTTATCGGACGGACGCTCGTGCCGACGATATTCGGCTGGATTGCGCGGATCGAGATCGCCGGGACGCTCGGCTTGTTCGGACTGGCGTTCGCGTTCGTGCTCGCGTGGCTGGCCGAGCACGCGGGATCGGCGATGATCATCGGCGCGTTCGCGGCGGGCCTCATTCTCAATCCCACGCCGCAGCGCAGGACGATCGAGCGCGCGACGACCGAGATCGGCCATTTCTTCGTGCCCGTGTTTTTCGCCGCGGTCGGCGCGGCGGTGGACATCAGGTCGTTCCTCGATCCGGCGACGCTCGCGATCGGCGGAGCGCTGATCGTCGTCGGCATCGCCGGCAAGATGGCCGCGGGCTTCGCCCCCTGGTGGTTCAAGGGGAACAAGGCGCTGATCGGGGCGGCGATGATCCCGCGCGGCGAAGTCGGGCTGATCTTCGCGCAGATGGGACTCGCCACGGGCGCGATCGACGTCGCGCTGTTCAGCGCCATCGCGCTGATGGTCATGGTCACCACGTTCGCCGGACCGCCGCTGCTGCAGCACTTCGCGGCGAGGGACGCCATCCCGTCGGAGGTGGATCGTCCCGGGCAGGGCGGCGTGGACGATCTCGTCGCCGGGGAGTACGGGCGGAGGAAAAGGTGACCAGTGACTAGTCGCTGGTCGCCGGCTACTTGTGGCCGCTCCTGTCCAGGACCTCACGTACTTTTGCGGCCAGCTCGCCCTGGGTGAACGGTTTTTCCAGCACCATGATGTCGGGATCGAGCTCCGCGCGCATTACCGCGTCCTTGGTGTAGCCGGACATGTAGAGCGTCAGGACGCGTCGGTTCTGCTCGCGCAGCACTCGCACAAGCTCGCTTCCTCCCATGCCCGGCATGACGAGATCCGTGAGCAGCAGGTCAATGTTGGGATGCGAGCCCATCACCTTGAGTGCTTCGTTGCCGTCGGCCGCTTCGATGACAGTGTAGCCCTTTTTCACGAGGATTCGACGGACGGCCCGGCGTACGGCCTCTTCGTCTTCCACGACGAGGATTGTTTCGCTCCGACGCCCTGCCTCCGGGCGCTCTGGCTGAGCGTGCGTGTGGCTCTCGACGGGCTGGTCCACACGCGGCAGGTAGATCGTAAACGTCGTGCCCGCGCCCATGCGGCTGTCGGCGAAGATGTACCCTTCGCTCTGGTGCACGATTCCGTGGACCGTCGACAGGCCCAATCCCGTGCCTTTGCCCGGCCCCTTAGTCGTGAAAAACGGCTCGAAGATCCGGTGCAGCGTGTCCGGATCCATTCCCGCGCCGGTGTCCGAGACTTCGATGGCAACGTACCGTCCGGGCTTGATCGCCACGGTGTCTGTGGCGTTGTATACGGGCTCAAGAAATGATTCGTTGCAGGTGGCGATACTCAGCGTGCCGCCGTTCGGCATCGCGTCGCGCGCATTCAGCGTCAGGTTCATGATCACCTGTGCGAGCTGACCGGGATCGGCCCGCACCCGGCCGACTTCAGGATCAAGGTCGAGCACCAATTCGAGATCGGCCGTGAGCAAGCGCTTCAGCAGCAATTCCAGCTCTTTGAGGGACTCGTTGACGTCGAGCACCCGCGGCTGCAGGATCTGGCTGCGGCTGAACGCGAGCAGCTGTTTGGTGAGACCCGCGGCGCGGTCGGCCGCTTTGCGGATCTCCTGAGCGTCGAGGCGGCGCACATCGCCCGCGTCCAGTGATTCGTACAGAAAATCGCTGTAGTTGCCGATCGCGGTGAGAATGTTGTTGAAGTCGTGCGCGATGCCGCCGGTGAGCTGGCCGATCGCCTCGAGCCGCTGGGACTGCCGCAGCTGCAGCTCAGCGTCACGGAGAGCTTGTTCGGAGCGAATTTGTTCCGAAACGTCATGGGCGACGACCAGCCCCCCGGGCCTGCCGCCGAACGTGATCGCTCCCGCGTGGATCTCTACGTCGATGAGCGTTCCGTCCTTGCGCCTGTGGCGCATCGAGTACTTGGCCGATCTTCCCTTTGCCTCTTTCAAGTGGCTCGTTGCCTCTTTCAAGTGCCTGATCAGCTCGGGCACATCCTCCTCGGGCCTAATGTCCGATATCCTCATTCCAAGGAATTCGCTCTCCGAAAAGCCGTACGCTTCGACGGCCGCGCGGTTGACCGCGAGAAAGTGCAGGCTCTCCGGATCGAAGACCCACATCGGAAGCGGGTTAACATCGAACAGCTCCCGGTAACGTGCCTCGTTCTCCTTGAGCACCGCGCTCTGCTGTTCCAGTGTCGTGGCCATTTCGTTCATCGTTACGGCCAGCACCCCGAACTCATCGCTGTCCGTTACGTCCGCCCTGTGGGCAAGATTTCCTGTCCCCAGCCGGGCCGCATCCGCCGAGAGACGCCTGATGGGATCGATGATCCGGGACGCCTGCCACAGCGCCAGAATCAGCGCCAACGTCAGCGCTAAGCCACCGTATCCGACGGTCGCGGCGAAATTAGTCCGGGCCTGGGCGAACAGGACGCTCGTAGGGATACCGATTCCCACGCGCCAGGGCGCCTCCGTAATGCTGGTGACGACAAGGAGACGGTGCACGCTGTCCTGGGTCGTGAACTCGGTGGCCCCGCTCAGAGCGGCGGTGGCGGCGCTATCGAGTGGTGTTCCAGCTATGTCGTACCCAACCCACTTGTCCGGGTCGGGGGTTCGCCCGATGATTATTCCACGCTCGTTGATGATTGCGATGGACGAGGCTTCCGGCAGGTCCGGCGCCGTCAACAGCGGTCGAAAGGCGCGCAACGAGATTTGCGCAACGATGAAAGCTCTGTTCCCGCGCGCATCACGCATGGGTACCAGCATGTGAAGCGCGTAACCCACCGACGGCAAGTTCACCGGTTCCGCGATGAATGTCCCGGGCCTCAATTCGGTCGACTTCGCCAACGATCGGAATAGCTCGGCTTCGGACTCGCGCCCTTCCTGAGAGGAACTTCCGATCAACTCTCCTGTGGGAGTGATCACCCTCCAGGACGTAGAATCATGCCGAATGCTCGACGCGACGGCTCGGAGAATTCGATCGTTCTCCCGGCTTTCGCGGGAATCGCCGCTGATCGAATACGAGACCGCTTGCGCCGTTGATTCGATGTCGCGGAGGAACGCGTCAAGCTTATCCGCTATCCGACGAGTTCGCGCGAAAGCGCGCTCGGCGGCCAGAGGCTTTCGCTCGAGGAACTCCCTGCGCGCGGCAATTCCGATGAGCAGGACAAACGGCAAAACGCTCGCGACGACGAGAAAGACGAGTCGCCTCCTGAGTCCGGAGGGGAGAGTGCGAGCCAGCCATGTGACGGGCACTACAGAGTCATTGGCTATCGGGTATCAAGTGTCAGTTGGGGCGGACGCAGGTGTCTGATACCTGACCCCTGACATCTGCCCGCGTACGGAGGGAGGGGGACTCGAACCCCCAAGCGCTTGCGCGCGCCGGTTTTCAAGACCGGTGCCTTACCAGTTAGGACTATCCCTCCACTTTGAAAGATAGACCTGCGGGCAAGCCCCGCGCACGTCGTTATGGTGTCGGGCCCGTATCGCCTTGCGTCGGCACCGGCAGCTGGGGCGGAGGCGTGCTCGGGATCGCGTCCTCGAGATGCGCCGCGCGCGCGATGGCGACGACCTCGGAGTACACGCGCGTCGCGTCGGCGCCTCTGCCCGCTTCGATCAGCGCCTGCGCGAGAATGAAGCCGGCCCGCACGTACAGGTACGGAATGTTGACCGACGCCTTGTCGATCCAGTGCCCGCGCTCGATCATCTCGTCTGGGGCGGCGTAGCTGTCCCACATCGCGATCGACGTCGGCAGATCGAACCAGCCCTCACCGGGCATCCACATCACATCGCGTGACGGCGCCGGCTCGGCCGGCACGAGCTTGCGCGCCAGCCCCGTGCCGACGACCATCCGCCCGAGGCCCAGCTCCTCGGCGTAGTTCCCGGTTGTGCGGCTGAAGTAGAAGGGGCGCTGCGGGTACGAGTCGCGGATCAGATACAGCACGAAGATGTCCGCGCGCGCGAGGCCCATCACGCCGTAGCCAATGTTGCGCGGCTCGACGCGCGCGACGATGCCCGTGCCATCCTTGCGGAAGATCTGCGGCTCGCTGAGCTCGAGCGCGAGTGGGACCGCGTCGGATTCCTTGAGCGTCATCAGGACCGGCGGATCCGGCGGCTTCGGCCAGGTCTTGCCGCGATAGATCGCGGGCCCGCGCGCGGCGTCGTACTCCGCGGTCGGGCGGCGGATCATCTGCCGCGTGTACCACTCGGTGTTGAGCAGCGACGTGTTGGCGACGAGCACGTCGCGGCGGATTCCCTCCACTTCCTGCGCGTACCACAGCGGGAACGTGTCGTTGTCGCCGGCGGTGACGAGAATGCCGTACGGCTCGACCGAGTTCAGCAGGTCGGCCGCGAAGTCGCGCGTGTCGGTCTGGCCGGCGCGCGAAGCCGAGCTCCAGTTGGCGAGCAACGGAATGAGCGCGAGCGCGAGGACCGGTGAAGCGGCAAGCCAGCTTCGCTGCCGGGGTACGGTGACCGTCTCGTTGCCGAGGCGGACGTCGTCGGCGCCCGCCAGCGCGGCGAGCGTCTCCCACACGTACACCAGGCCGAGCGCGGCCCATACGCTCCAGGTGGAGAAGCTCCAGAGATAGAAATAGTCGCGATCACGAACTTCGCGCGCCACGGATTCACCCAGCTCCTGTGACTGCGAGAAGCCGTACT
>JANLGX010000281.1 GCA_024654005.1 Gemmatimonadaceae bacterium
TGTACGAGTTCGCGTGTCAGACCGGGCACCTCTCGGAAGAGTTGCGCCCGGTCGGCACCACCACCATCGTGTGCCGGTGTGGGGCGGACGCTACCCGCCGGCCATCGCGGTTCAGCCTGGGCAATCCCCCCACCGGGGCCGGGCTGCGATCGCACTTCAGCCTGTTCCAGGAAGCCTCGCAGGAGATGGGCCACGCCTACAGCAAGGCGGAGTCCGACCTGGAACGTTCTATCCCCGCGCCTGATCTCTGGGGCCAAGCCAAGACGCGCGCCAAAACAATGATCGCGGCGGGCGAGGCGCCCCCGCCGCGCCCCCTGGGTTAGGACGGAAAGGATCTTCCGATGAGCGGTCTTCGTGTCGTTCAGAATGCCCTCGCCCCATTCGGCGAGAGCACGTTCTCGGGTGGCATCGCCAGCCGGTTGGGCCAGCAGGTGATCCTCGATTTCTACACCTACATGGCCCTCGTGGGCGCGGCCTACCAGGTCCGCGCGGGCACGATCACCACACCCCTCGTGGGCGATGTGGCGATTACCGACGCGGCAGCCGAGATGGCCAGCGCGGCGGCCAGCGGGACCACGATCATCCCGGTCTCGCTGAACATCGCCATCCGGCTGGCCACGGGCACCTTGCACGAGTACGCGGCCAAGAGTGCCGCCGTGGCGACCATGAGCGGCGGGACCGCGTTCGTGCCCCTGCCCTTGCGCACGGACGGGGCCGCGGCCACCAGCACGGCGATGGTCAGCGCGGCCGGCGGCGTCACCGTGGCGGTCGAAACGGCGACCACGACCCGGCGCCACTGGGCGTTCGCCAACCCTGTCGCGGCCGGGGCCGGCCATGAGCCGGTCGACCACAACTGGGTGCCGCGTGTACCGCCGGTCCTGAAGGGGCCGGCGTCGTTCTACGTCCAGATCGCGGCGACCACGACGGGGCCGAGCTACTACGCCTCGTACGACTTCCTCGAAGCCCCTTCGGCCACGCTGCTGTAACGGGAGAGGCCATGAACCTGCTCAAGTTCTACGACCGACTGGCGGGAAGCTACCGCGAGGTCGCGTCGGATAACCCGCTGCCGGTCGCGATCGACGAACGGCAGGGAAGCGGCTCGCTCCTGGATCCGCTGGCGGACGGCCTGCCCCCCGTGGCAGGCCGGACCGTCACGCGGGTGGTGCAGGTGCCGGGTATCGGGACCGGCTCGGCCTACGCTGCGGGCGATGCCTTCGGGACGCTCATCGAATTCCCGAACGTCTTTCGGCCCGAGAAGCGGAGCGGCATCGTGGTCGGCGCCTTCCTGATCGACCTCGACAACGAGGGGGTGAGCAAGGACGTGCCGCTGTTCGTCGCGTCGTTCACCGCGACGGCCGACAACAGCGCCTTTGCTCCGAGCGCCAATACACTCCAGGGACTGCGCGGTTTCCTGAGCATCAGCAGCTTCAGCACGTTCAGCGCCAACCAGGTGGGTCAGGCGGTTGGGACGAATGTCTGGATCGGCGATGCGCCGGGCACGAGCCTGTTCACACAACTGGTCACCCGCGGGGCTGACAACATCGCGGCGGGGGCGCTGCCTCTGGTCGGCCTCGTGGTCATACCGGACTGACTGCCCCATGCTCATCGGGAGTCGGCGCGTCGCATTGCTGGGCAAGCAGGCCATCCCGTACCTGTGGGGTCCGTTCCAGTTCGGCGGCGCACTCGCCGCTCCACTGAGCAGCCCCTACACCGAGTCAGGGGCGAAGGGCAGCATGACGCTCGTGCAGACGGACGGCGAATTCAGCACGAGCGTCGGCAAACTTGCCTTCC
>JANLGX010000283.1 GCA_024654005.1 Gemmatimonadaceae bacterium
GCTAATTCCTGCATTCATTCTACCACGTCCGCGCAAGGGCGTCATTGTAGCATATCCTGTGCTTGCCTTGGTAGGCGGGCGAGCTTGCGGAGTTGAACCGCTCTTCCGGTGATCGATCCGGTGTGCATCCGTCACACTCACGCCCGCATGTCGCGCCGCCGGTCCCGGGCCCGGTAGTGCCGTTCGCGTGTGCCCATGATCATGTGTTCCACGCGTGCGGTTGGCCGGGCGGCGGCGCTGGTGATGTAGCCCCACGCGTCCAGAGAGTTGCGCGGGGTAGACGATGTGCCTCCGATCATTCAGCTGCGGCTTGGACGTGAGGTGCCGCTTCGAACCTCACGTGGTCGTCACGTCCAGACGGTGATCTTCGACGCGTGTTCCTGGAACCAGTTCACGGCTTCCAGTACCCGTTTGTGGTAGGCCAACGCATCGGAGTCTGTGCGCACCTCCGCTAGTTTCTGCTCTACCTCTGCGCGGTATATCGTGCGATACCAACTAGAACCGAGATTGAAGGTGTGCGTTTCCTTTTCCTGGACGTACTGCTGGTCACGGAGCAGTTGCGCTTCCTGCTCGGCCAGCCCCGTCTTCGCGCCCTCAAAATCGTCACGGCCCTCGGTATCCGAGTAGGCGCAGACAGCATCCACGCCGAGCAGTGTCCGCTCATACAGGCCGCAATCGCGTTCATCCAGGTCGGGATAGCGTTCCCGAAACGTCTCCGTGCGCATGAGGTACAATGTTCCATCGGCGCCCATCAGATGAGCGCCTCCTGCTTATTGCTTTTCACGCCCGCCCGCCGCACCTTGCCGAGCTTGACGAGCGCCCAATACTGATCCGTGGTGATGCTCTGTGCGCTCTTGGCGGCTTTGATCTGATCGGAGATCGTTGTAAGGGCGTCGTCGGTTGCCGCTGCGTTCAGACCAGCCTCCAGCTCTTCGAAGCTGAGCGCGGTTGCATCGTTGGTGTCGAACGGCGTCTGCTCTTCCATGCGCGCCGCCTCTTCCGCGTCCTCTTTGGTAGCGATGGTAGCGCGGTGTTCAGGCCGCCCATTGGCGGTTGTTTGTGGCGCTGGCCCCTGGCTCGGAGCGGGTGCTGGCTTGGCCGGTGCAGGCAACCCGCTCAACCATGCAGCAAACACGGCAAATGTCTCCGGCGTGGGCTTGGAAAAGACGCCTTGGTGATACTGGGGGCAACGGGTCTTGGAGATAACCCACGTGTTCTCCCAGTCGAGGTCACCCACCAGGTCAAACTCGTATTCCAGGCCGTCGCGCTGGATGGGGGCCATGCCCACCTTGCGGATCGTGGTCTTGCCCTTCTCATCCTTCTCCTGCACGTACTCGGTCTTGGAGCGCATGGTGACGATCACATGGAGCGGCGCACTCACCATCGCGTCAACCATCTGATTATGGAGCGGCGTCACATCGCGCCACGCGACATAGCTGTTACCGCTGCTGCTGCGCTTGGCCGCGCGGTCCACCATCTCCAACGCGCCGTCCTTGCCCATCCAGGCGTGGGAAATGCTGTCGATCACGAGCACTGCGTATCCAGCCTTAGCCGCCTCAGTGATCGCCTCAACGTACCGCAGCGGATGGTGGCTCTGTAGCTCCATCACATCGAACGCAAAGAGGTCGGCGTACTTGCTGGCACTGCCCCGCTCTGTGTCGATCACGGCGATGGGCTTGCCCTCTGCCAAGCGGGTAGCGGCTACCAGTGCGGTGTACGTCTTGCCGCTACCGGCTGGACCGCAGAGCGCGATCCGGCCCTTAGATTCGTGCTTGATTGCCTTTGTGAACCCTGCCATATCGTTACCCTTCCTTCTGTGCTTCCCGCTCTGCAATCAACTTCGCGATCTTGGCGGACAGTTCCTCATGCTTGCGGATATCCTCTTTGCGGGAGGCGATGACCTGCTCATCCCACCACAGCCTCTTGTTCAGGACCCGTAGCTCTTCCTCGTTTTCCTCCAAGTCGCGCCGCATTTCATTGAGGCTGATTTGCGATAGCTCGTTCATGGCGCCACCTGCTCCGTCAGGTTATCCATCGGCTCTGTCCACTTCCGCGACCCGTCGGTGATATAAGCCATGCCCATTCCCAGGTAGCCGATCACTCGCACATCGCGGTTCCGGTTCTCCCATGGGCCTGTTTTCACGCGGTAGATGCGATCTGCCAGGGCTTTGGCGATGCGCTCACGATGATTCAGGCGCGGTTGGGTCGGTCTAAAGTCGATTGCGGTAGCCATGGTCTAGAGAACCCCCTCCTTGCTGTCGATACAGCGCTGAATGTCCATGTCGTACTTGCGAATCTGCTGTTTCTTCACGCGCCGTTGTTCCGGCGTGTCTTCCAACCACGTGGCTTCGATGAGCTTCTGCGCCTCGCAAAGCCGGTGGTATTTGGCCGTGGTTTCCGCTTGGGGGATGCGCGTGCGCCGTGTTTTCGTTGCTGTAGCGCTCATGCCTGTCGTCCTTCCAGCCGCTCGATGCGCTGCTGGTCCGCCTCACGTTCGCGCCGCGCTGGATGCCAAATGAGCGCAATCCAATGGACGCGGCAGAGGCCGTCATGGGTGCCTGGTGCGTCACAGTGGGGGCATCGTGGCCCCTTCTCAGTTGTAACCATTCGTGCTATGCTTTCCGTAGACATGTATCGTGTCCTGCTCCTTCTCTCACTGCATGGAGGGCTTTCCCAGGGTGTG
>JANLGX010000294.1 GCA_024654005.1 Gemmatimonadaceae bacterium
CCCGCACCGCGTAACCGTGCGCGCGCTCGACGTCGAAGGCAGCCAGTTCGAGCTCGCCGCGGACGAGCTGCTCGCCCGCGCCATCCAGCACGAAGTCGATCACCTGCACGGCAAGCTTTTCCTCGACTACCTCGGCGTGTTCAAGCGGCGCTCGGCGCTGGCCCAATGGGAGAAGCTCAAGAAGGACTATCCAGGAATGATTCGAAAAGTGATTCCCGGCGAAGCGCAAAGCCGGCGGTCCGCGGAGCACACGCCCACCGCCGCCGGCGAGGTCTGATGCGCGTCCTCTTCTGGGGCACGCCGGACTTCGCGGTGCCGCCGCTGGCGGCGCTGCTGGGCGAGGGGCTCGAGGTGATAGCAGTCGTCACCCAGCCTGACAAGCCGCAAGGAAGGTCGCGCTCGAGCGTCGTGGCGTCCCCTGTGAAAACCCTCGCGCTGCGCGAGGAGATTCCGGTGCTGCAACCGGTCAAGGCGCGCGATCCGCAGTTCGTCGAAGAGATCCGGAAGCTCGCGCCCGACATCTCCGTCGTCGTTGCATACGGCCAGATCCTGTCGAAGGAAGTGATCGACCTGCCGAAGCGCGGCACGCTCAACATCCATGCATCGCTGCTGCCCGCGCTGCGCGGCGCGGCGCCCATTCAGGGCGCGATCCTCGCCGGACTGGCCGAGACGGGCATCTCGATAATGCAGATGGTGCCGGAGCTCGACGCGGGGCCGGTGCTGCACCAGGTCAAAACTCCGATTGGACCGGACGAGACTTATGGCGAGCTGGCTCTGCGGCTCTCCGAGCTCGGCGCGCTCGCGATCGTCGAGGCGCTCGCGCTCATGTCGGCGGGGGCGGCTTCCCCGAAAGAGCAGGACCCCGCGCTGGTCACGCACGCGCCGAAGGTCACGCGCGACGCGGCGCGGATCGACTGGACGAGGGACGCGCCACAGGTGTCGCGAGTGATCCGCGCGTACGATCCGCGGCCTGCCGCGTTCACCACCGCCAATGGGTCGGAGGTGAAGCTGTTTCATCCCTCGCTCGCCGACGGACTGTCGGGAAATCCCGGCCAGACACTCGAAGATGGTAACGAGCTCGTGGTAGCGTGCGGTGAAGGCGCAGTGCGAATCTCCGAGGTTCAGCCCGCCGGCCGGCGCCGCATGGCGGCCGGCGATTGGACGCGCGGGCGCGCGGTCGTGGTCGGTGACATCCTCGGCTGATACTCCGGGCTGGCTCCTCCCCGTCGTCCACGCCGTCACGAACGACGACAAGCTGCTCGACCCGGATTTTCCGACGCATGCCAGGGATGTGATGCGGGCCCTCGGCGCACGCGGCGCGATTCACGTGCGCGCGCGCTGGCTGCCGGACCGCCGACTCCTCGACATCACGCAGTCGCTGGTAGCGGCGGCGCGCGAGAGCGGGTGCCTGGTGGTCGTGAACGATCGCGTGGACATAGCGCTCGCCGGCGGCGCGGAAGCCGTGCAGCTGACGTCGCGCTCCGCGGGAGTCAGCGACGTGCGCGAAATGACGCCGGCGCTCCGGATCGGCAGCAGCGTGCACACTCCGGCCGAGGCCAGGGACGCGGGGCTTTTCGGGGCCGACTGGTGCGTGGCGGGGCACGTGTTCGGCAGCGGGTCGCACGCGGACGAGCCGGGGCGCGGGGTAGGCTTCCTGCAGGATTGCGCTGAAGCGACCGACATCCCGGTCATCGCCATCGGCGGAGTCACTTCCGGCCGTGTCCGGGACGTGATCGACGCCGGCGCCTACGGCGTAGCGAGCATCAGCGGAATCTGGGACGCGCCGAATCCCGGTGAGGCAGCCGGTCGCTATCTTTCGGAGTATGTCGCAGCAGCAGAGCGTCGCGGATGAAACGGTCTCACTGACCGTCAACGGCGAGGAAAGAGAGCTACCCGCCGGCACGACCGTCGCCGACCTGCTCGCGCGCCACGGACTGGATCCCCGCATGGTGGTGGTGGAGCACAACCGGGCGATCCTGCGCGACCGGGACGCTTACCCGCGGATCAGGTTGAGTCAGGGCGACGTGGTCGAGATCGTCCACTTCGTGGGGGGCGGATGACCACCGCCGCGCTGCCCGTGAACGACGTCCCCTTCGAGATCTCCGGACGCGAGTTTCGCTCGCGCCTGATGGTCGGCACGGGCAAGTACCGCTCGAACGCGGAGATGTCCGCGGCGCTGGAAGCCTCCGGCGCGGAGGTCGTGACCGTCGCGGTGCGGCGAGTGGACCTGAACCGCGCGAACGAGGAAGGGATGCTGCATCGTCTCGATCCCGACCAGTACTTCCTCCTCGCGAATACCGCCGGGTGCTACTCCGCCGAGGAAGCGATCCGGTACGCGCGGCTCGCGCGCGCCGCGGGCTTCAACGAGTGGATCAAGCTCGAGGTGATCGGCGACCAGGAGACGCTTTTGCCCGACGTCGCCGGGTTGCTCGAGGCGACGAAGGTCCTGGTCGATGAAGGATTCAAGGTGATGGCGTACACGAACGAAGATCTGATCACCGCGCTGCGTTTGGAGGAAGCGGGCGCGGTCGCCGTCATGCCGCTCGCGTCACCGATCGGATCGGGGCTGGGTCTGCTCAACCCGCAGGCAATCCGAACCATCAAGCGCCGGCTCGCCGTGCCGGTGATCGTGGACGCCGGCGTCGGCTGCGCCACCGACGCGTGCGCGGCGATGGAGCAGGGCGTGGACGGAATCCTCATGAACACCGGCATCGCGGCCGCGTCGGATCCCGTGCGCATGGCGCACGCGATGAGGCTCGCGGTGGAAGCGGGACGGGCCTCGTTCCTCGCGGGCAGAATGCCGAAGCGCGAGACGGCGATGCCCTCGTCGCCGCTCGAAGGAATGCTCGATTGACGGAGCCGCGCGGCGGGGTTCAGTTCGCGGTTCGGGGCGGCGTGACGGAGGCACGCGTGGTCGCCGCCGAGGTATGCGCCGACCTGCGCAACGGTGAGATGCTGGATTTATCGTTCGAGCGTCGCGCCGCTGCGCTCGATTCGCGCGACCGGCGCTGGATGCAGGAGCTGGTGTACGGCATGCTCCGCCGACGCGCGAAGCTCGACGCGATCCTGTCGTCGCGCGTGCGCGGCGGTCTCGCGCGGCTCGATCCGGACCTGATCGACCTTCTGCGGCTCGGCGTCGACCAGCTGTTGTACATGGGCAGCGTTCCCGCGTACGCCGCGATCGCCCAGACGGTCGAGCTCGCGAAGCGCCGGCACGGGATCGGAGCGAGCAAGCTGGCCAACGCCGTGCTGCGGCGCGTCGACCGCGAGCGCGAGGACCTCGCCGTGCGGGTGGATGGCGACGAGGTGGACCAGCTCGCGCTGGAGTACTCGCACCCGCGGTGGATCGTGGCGCGCTGGCTGGACCGGTTCGGCCGCAGTGAGACGGTCAAGCTGCTCGAGACCAACAACACGGAGGCGCCGCTTATCGCGCGGCCGTATGGAATAGTCCGCGAGCAGCTGGAGGCCACGCTCGAGGCGGCGGGGGTCAAGGTCGGAGACGCGCCCCTCGTAGCGGACAGCATCGAGCTCCGCGGCGCGGCCGCGCTGACCGAGCTGGGTGCGTACAAGCAGGGACTCTTCTTCATCCAGGATCCCGCATCGACGCTCGTGGCGCGGTATGCCGCGATCTCCGCCGGCGTGATCGTCGCCGATCTGTGCGCGGCGCCGGGCGGAAAGTCGCTCGAGATGACGCGCCTCGCCGGAGCCGTAGTCGCGAGCGATCGGTCGCAGACGCGCCTGCAGCGAGTGATCGCGAACGTCAGGCGGCTCGACGCGCGCGACCTGCTCGCGTTCGTCGGCGACGCGCGGCATCCGGCGATCAGGCCGGTGGACGTGGTGTTGATCGACGTGCCGTGCACCGGCACAGGCACGTTCCGCCGGCACCCGGACGCGAGATGGAGATTGCGGCCATCCGATCTCGCGGTGATGACCAACCTGCAGCGCGCCATCTGCCGCGGCGCGGCCCGGGTCGTCAAGCCCGGAGGCCTACTCATCTACAGCACCTGCTCGCTCGAGCCCGAGGAGAACGAGGAGCAGGTCGCTACGTTCCTGAAGGAGCACCCGGACTTCACGCTCGAGCCGCCCGCCGCGGGCGAGATTCCCGCCGAAGTGCTCGACCAGGGGTTTCTCCGCGTGTTGCCGCAGCAACACGGCACCGACGGCGCTTTCGCGGCGCGGCTCAGAAGGGCTCGCTAGGTGAACTGGCGCGCTGCCCCCCGCAGCGCATTTCCGTACATCGTCACCGCCGCTGGCGGTTTTTTGCTCGCGTACGTGCTGATCTTTCTCTTCGCCTTCCCGGCGGAGGTGATCCCCGATGACGCGGACGTGCCGAACGTAGTAGGACTCATGTACTCCGACGCGGCGCAGCGCATCGAGAAAGCCGGCTTTCACGCGGTCCAGGGAGAATCGCGCTTCCACCCGCGCGCGCCGGAAGGCACGGTGCTGCAGCAGGATCCGCCCGCGGAGAGCAGCCAGAAGCGCGGGATTGACGTGCGGCTGGCCGTGAGCGCGGGCCAGCGGAGCGCGCCCGTGCCGCAAGTCACCGGGCTCAGCGAGCAGCAGGCGCGCGTTGCGATCGCGAACGCGGGCTTCGATCTGGGCACGGTGCGCCGGGAAGCGAGCGACCAGCCGCGCGGCTCGATCATCGCGAGCAGCCCGCCGTCGGATGAGGTGCTGCAGCTCCCCGCGAGCGTGAACATCGTCGTGAGCGACGGGCCCGCGATCGTGATCGCGCCCGATCTGGTCGGTAGAACCCTCCCCGACGCGCGCTCGATGCTGGAGCAGATCGGGCTGCGCATCGGCGGAGTGGGCCGCGACACCAGCTCGTTCCAGCCGGAGAACACGATTCTCTCGCAGTCGCCGCCCGCGGGCCAGGCGGTTTCCGCTGGCGGCCGGATCAACGTCGTCGTGTCGCGCTTCCCGCCCGTCGCGCCGCTGCACGTTCCACCCAGACCCGACTCGCAATGACCGTTCGAATCGCGCCCTCGATACTCAGCGCCGACTTTGCGCGGCTCGCCGACGAGATCGCCATGTGCGAGGCCGGCGGCGCCGATTGGATTCACATCGACGTGATGGACGGACACTTCGTCCCCAATCTCACGTTCGGCGCGAAAGTCATCGAGACGGTGCGCAAGCTCACCGATCTCCCGCTCGACGTGCACCTCATGGTACTCGCCCCGGAGAAATACTTCGACAGCTTCGCCAAAGCGGGCGCGACTACGCTCACGATCCACGTCGAGACTGCGCCGCACCTGCACCGGCAGCTCATGAAGATCAAGGACCTCGGCTGCCGCGCGGGCGCCGTAGTGAACCCCGCGACACCCGTCGACACGCTCTCGGACGTCGTGCAGGACCTCGACCTGTTGCTGATCATGTCGGTCAATCCCGGGTTCTCCGCGCAGAGCTTCATCCCCGCGTCACTCGGAAAGATCGCCCGCGCCCGGGAGATGCTGAATGCCGCGCGGAGTGTGGCCGACCTGGAGGTGGACGGCGGCATCGGTCGTGCGACGATTCGCGACGTGTGGCGCGCCGGCGCGAACACGTTCGTGGCCGGGAACGCGATCTTCGGAGCGAAGGACCCGCGGGCCGAGATCGCCGTGTTGCGGAAGCTCTGCGTGGAGACGGTGTGACGAAG
>JANLGX010000300.1 GCA_024654005.1 Gemmatimonadaceae bacterium
CGCGAACAGTCTCAAAGATGCTGGCGTTCTCGGTGGCGCCGGGCTACCGGCGCAGCAAGCCTCCGGTGCGGCCGAAGCTCGATCCGTTCATCGCGATCATCGACAAGATCCTGGCCGATGACAAAAGCCGGCCGAAGAAGCAGCAGCACACAGCGAAGCGGATCTTCGAGCGACTGCGCGACGAGCACGGCTTCACGGGCAAGATCACCATCGTGAAGGACTACGTGGCCGGCTGCCAGCAGCGGGCGCGTGAGATGTTCGTGCCGCTGGTGCATCCGCCGGGGCATGCGCAGGCCGACTTCGGCGAAGCCTTGGCCATTATCGGTGGCGTCGAGCGCAAGATCCACTACTTCGCGTTCGATCTACCGCATTCGGACGCCAACTTCGTGGTTGCCTATCCGGCCGAGACGACGGAGGCGTTCTGCGATGGGCACGTACAGGCGTTCAACTTTTTCGGCGGCGTGCCGCAGTCGATCCTCTATGACAACACTAGGATCGCGGTGGCCAAGATTCTCGGCGACGGCAAGCGGGTGCGGACCGGCGTGTTCACGGAGCTGCAGTCGCACTACCTGTTCCTGGACCGCTTCGGCCGGCCGGCGAAGGGCAACGACAAGGGCAAGGTCGAGGGGCTCGTCGGCTACGCACGACGGAACTTCATGGTGCCGGTGCCGGTGTTCGACAGCTTCGCGGCGCTGAACGCCCACCTTGCGGAGTGTTGCCGCAAGCGGTTGGGTGAGCGCCTGCGGGGCGAGACGGAGACGATCGGCGAGCGTCTGGTGCGCGATCTGGCAGCCTTCCAGAAGCCGCTGCCGCCGCCCTATGACGCCTGCGAGAAGGTGAGCACGCGCGTGTCGTCGCTGTCGCTGGTGCGCTACCGGCTCAATGATTACTCGGTGCCCACCAGCTTCGGGCACGCGCAAGTGTTCGTGCGCGGCTACGTGCATGAGGTGGTCATCTCTTGCGGCACCGAGATCATCTCCCGCCATCCGCGATCCTACGAGCGCGAGGACTTCGTCTTCGATCCCCTGCATTACCTCGCGCTGATCGAGCGCAAGATCAACGCACTCGACCAGGCCGCGCCGTTGGCTGATTGGCAGCTGCCCGAGGAGTTCGCTACGCTCCGCCGCCTGCTTGAGGCACGGATGGGCAAGCCGGGCAAACGCGAGTACGTACAGGTCTTGCGCCTGATGGAGACGTTTGCGATCGGGGACGTGGCGACGGCCGTCCGCGAAGCCATCGCGCGCGGTGCGGTCGGTGTCGATGCGATCAAGCATCTGGTGCTGTGCCGCCTAGAGCGGCGGCCACCGCGGCTGGATATGACGATCTATCCCTACCTGCCGAAGGCCACGGTCGCGACGACGTCAGCGCGATCCTACATGGATCTGCTCGAAGGAGCGGAAGCATGAGTGACACGCCGCAAGTTCTGCTGTCCCACCATCTGAAGGCGCTCAAGCTGCCGACCATCCTGCGCGAGTATGACAAGATCGCGCGGGCTTGCGCCGGCGAAGGCGTCGACTATCCACGTTATCTGCTGCGGCTCGTCGAGGCCGAGATTATCGAACGCGAACGGCGCATGGTCGACCGCCGCATCAAGGCGGCCAAGTTCCCAACCGTGAAGAGCCTCGACAGCTTCGACTTCGCGGCCTTCCCGGACCTGAACAAGGCGCTGGTGATGGAACTGGCGCGTTCGGAGTACGTGGAGCGTCGGGAGAACATCATCGCGGTCGGCAACTCCGGCACCGGCAAGAGCCATATCGGGTTGGGGCTCGGTCTAGCCGCCTGCCAGAAGGGGTTATCGGTCGGCTTCGTCAATGCGGCGGCGATCGTGCACGAACTGATCGAGGCACGCGACGAGAAACGGCTGCTGCGTCTTCAGCGGCAGCTCGCCGCCTACAAGCTGCTGATCATCGACGAACTGGGCTTTATCCCATTGTCGCAGACCGGCGCCGAGCTGCTGTTCGAAGTGTTCTCGCAGCGCTACGAGCGCGGTTCGACGATAGTCACCAGCAACCTGCCGTTCGACGAGTGGACGTCCGTGTTCGGCTCCGAACGGCTGACCGGAGCCCTGCTCGACCGGCTTACCCACCACGTCCACATCCTCGAAATGAACGGCGAGAGCTATCGGCTCAACCAGTCCAAGCGGCGGGCCCGAACGGCCAAAGCCGAGCCACAATCTACCCATCAGGAATAGGACCCAAAAAGCATGAAGGCCCCCGATATCGGGGGCCTTCATGCTAGCTCAACTGATGTACTTTTGCTCCGGCCAGACGATGTAAAATCTCTCCGGCGTTGACACGCCAGCGCGGCGGACAAACTGCCCACGGTTAAGTGCCAGGCGGAGACGTGTCGTGACCGGCCCTACGAAG
>JANLGX010000302.1 GCA_024654005.1 Gemmatimonadaceae bacterium
CCTAAAGCGACCGCCTCGCAGATGTGCCAATCCTGTCGTTTCGCATCGGGCAAAGTCACGCTTCCGTGCAACAACTGCGGTGCTCCGGTAACGCGATCAGCGGCAAGGCTGGCTTGGGTCATCTCAACGAACCAGACGAATCCGACCCCACACGGCGGTCCAGCCGCGTACTCAGGAGCCGTCTACTGCAACCGGAAGTGCATGGGGCAGTGGTTTGGCCGTGAACACGGCTTTGGTGCACACCCCGAACACGGGTATCACCCCGAGCGTGCCGATGAGGGATAGCCCGTAACGCCGAAGGGCCGAGCCCGTTTGCGCGGTACTCGGCCCCCAGATGAACAACCAAGGACATGGTAACAGATGGACATCGAACTTTACGACCCCGAGAAGCACGCAATTAAGGTTACGACTTGGGATGGACACTGGCGGTCCATATTTGAACAGGCAGGTAGCGCCTGGCCAAACGGCATCGTGGTGCGAGGCATTCCTCGGTCCAGCGTTTCCGTCAGCGCCCAAAAATATGGCTACAGCTACAAGACACGCTCCCTCGCGGACGGCTCCGGCTTCGTGCTGTGGGCGGAGAAGATCCATGACTAGCACCACCAAATTGGCTCGGATTACCTCTCCTGAGTCAACGGCTGATGGCGGTAAGGGGGGCGCACAGCCCCCTGAACCGGCATGGCTCACCCGCTATCGCACACGAGCGATCGACAACGCCGCCGAGTTGGTCACCGACAGCCGCCGTGACGCTGTGCATTTTGCTCTCGGCTGGGCGCAGGGAACTATTCGGGTTGCGCTGCAGGAGTTAGCGCACCCGGAGCCGGACACGGAGCGCCTACGCGATGGGCTCATGGATGGCTACGCCAGCGCGGCGACCATCCTCGGCGATCTTGACAAGGCGCTTGCCGAGCTTGTGGAGATTGACGTGGCCCGCAAGCGGATGGCCCCGCAAGGTCCGGTGACGCTGTGACCGCCTTCGCCATTGGCTTTGACAAGGCACAGAGCGATTACAACCATGCCGAGCCGGACGACGAGCCTGGCTACGAATGCCGGTGTCCCGACAACTGCGCAACCTGCAACCTTGGTGGAGGTCATTGGATCTTCCCCGTCCAGAGCGACGGCAGCGAGACGTGCCTGTATTGCTGTGGGCGCTGCCAGGACGAGGACGACGGGCCTGATCCGGATGACGAGCGCGACCGGCGTATCGACCGGGAGATGGACCAATGACCACCCTGATCCTCGTTCTGTGGGCGCTGGTAGGCGCTCCCGTGCTGGCCTACACCTCGGCGCGGCTGTTGCGCCGGATTGGAGTACCGGAGTGAGTGACGTCACGAAATGGACTGTCGATCTAATGGCAACAACCAAGACGCTTGATGAGGCGGCGGCGGTCTACCGGTACATGTTGCCAAACAAAAACGTCGATTGGACGGCTGTCAACACCACCATCATCGAGCGGTGGTCGAGGAGCGGGCTGACCTACATCAAGCGCGAGGCGTGGGGTTACCCCGACGACCGCGACGACTACGCGCGCGAACAGGCCATCGAGGATGGCCGAATGGAGCACGAACGATGAGATCCACTCGCTACGTCACAGAAGCCGTGCAACGAACCCGCACGGTTCAGCAGTTGCACTGCGACAACTGTGGAACGGTGGTAGACATCGAAGCACTGGACCGCCCCGATCAATGGACAACAGTCTTTCGGAGCGTGGATGGCAACAAGCGCTCGTGGGACTTCTGCGAATGGGAGTGCGTTATCGGATTCGTTAACGCACAATCGGAAACCGGGCCGGGAACCTTATTGGCCGACCTTGAAGCGAGCGTGCTATGACATCTAAGTTTGGCTTTCGCACCATCCACGACGCCCCGTACAGGGAAGAGGTCTATGACATCAATTACGAACGCTGTGAAGCCGTAACAAAGTATGGCAAAAGGTGTGCTAATCACAGAGACAACGATGGCCTTTGCCCCAGACATCGGCAACTGCGCGATGCCAGCGTGGAGGCGTTGAAATGACTCCCTCTGTTGGCGAAGTTCACCAGCAAGCGTTTTACGTCGCAGCCGACGCCGGGTACGAACAGGCAATGGGCAGCTATGAGGACGCGCTGGAACTGGTAGCCGACGCGAAAGCCACGCTATTCGAGGCGCGAGAGAAGCTTCGGGACATCGAAGCGGAATACGTGGTCAACGGTGGGCACGCCCAATGGACGGTCTCGCCGGGGATGACGGAAAAGAAGCGCGAACTGGTAGTGCGGGTTGGGTTGAAAAACTGGCCCGACTACCAGGCGGCGCGCAAGACGCTCACGACAGCGGAACGCGAGTTGGACCGCGCGGAAGCGCGGAGAGACACAGCCGCGAACAGGATGGCGCTCTACCGGCGACGAATGGACGCATTCCTGGCGGCATCGAACCAACGGGCAGCGGTGCTGTCCGCTCACACAGAGGGCATTAAGCCCCGGAGGAATTGAAAGATGACCACGAAAGCTAACGCAGGCACAAACGAAACCGCGGCTGAGGCCCGCGTAACGGTCTCGTTTTCCCTGCAAGACATCTACCGCAGCGTATACACGGACGGTAGCTACGAATCGTTGCCAGATGCGGTTCTGCACGAACTCGCCGTTGCGATGGTGAAACATCTCTCGGAAGATCGCGACGGCTACCGTACGCTGCGCGACCAGATCAATCAGACTCGCGATGCCATTATTCGCGAGATGGTCACGCCTGTTGTAGCTGATGCGCTTGCCGCTCCAATTCAGCGGACTAACTCCTATGGGGAACCCGTGAAAGGTGAACCATCGATTCTGCGCGAAATCATCATCTCCGAAGCAATGAAGGTCATAACTGGCCCCGCGGACAACTATGGGAATCGCAACGAGACTCGCCTTCAGGTTGCTATCCGTAAGGAAGTTGAATCCACCTGGGAGCGAGAGATCAAGGGCGCCATCGACACCGCTAAGGCCGAGGTACGTAAAGCCGTGCAGGAGAAGGCGGCAGGGATTCTTGCCAAGACGATACAGGAGATGGCGTCATGACTACGGCAGTACAGAAGAAAGCAGAACCGGGCGCTCTTGCGAACTACACAGCGCCAGAGGGCGGTTGGGAGAGCGACGGCAACGAGGACATCGCGCCATCATTTCCCATCGTTACCATTGTTCAACCTACCAGCCGCATGGACGGTGCGGAGAAGCACGTCGGCGAGTTCTGGCACAGCGACCGGGAGACGTTCGACGCAACGCTCGATGTGGTCGGCCTGGTGAAGCGCGAGACGCGGGCCATCTTCGAGGAAGGCAGCGACACCCCAGCCTGCATGTCCATCGATGGCAAGGTACCGCAACCAAACATGCCGCTCTGGACAAAGGAGTTCATCACTCTGCGAGATGGCGAGAAAGCCGTGCCGTTCAGCGTGGCCCCATCGGCGTGCGAGTTGTGCCCGTTTTCACAGTGGCAGGGCGAAACACCGCCGGCGTGCCAGGCGAGCTACGTGATCCTTGTGGACCGCGGCAGTGACGATCTGGCGCAACTCCGCATCAAGGGCAAGTCACTCAAGCCGTACCGCGAGTTCGTGAAGCGCAAGCTGGCCCCGAAGCGGCTACCGCTGTTCCTGTTCCGGCTTAGTCTGTCGAACCGCATCCACGCGGAACCGGGCAAGAAGTGGGCCGAACTGGAGATCGATAGCGTTCCACTGAGTGAAGACGACGCGCACCACTACAACCAAATCCTGCGAGCGCACCGCCAGCGATTCGAGACGGCTGTCGCAGCCGGGCACGGCGTGGAGTGGGACGACGAATCCACGCCACAAGCGACGGACCTGACGGCGTTCATGGCTGAGCTGACCGAGGTCATGGGTGCGTACGTTGTGCGGCCCGTGGAGGTCGCAGCGTTCATGAAGCAGACCTTCAAAGAAGCCAACGTG
>JANLGX010000307.1 GCA_024654005.1 Gemmatimonadaceae bacterium
TCGCGCGCGAGGCGCGGACCGCCGCCCAAGCCCGCCGCCCGGCGGGGTGGGGCTGCCCCCGAACCCGGCCGCCGGTCACCCCCGTAGTTGGGTGGTACCTCTCACGGAGTCGTGATGCGCTTCAGCGTGCTTGGCAAGTTCCTGCTCGGGATCGGAATCTTCTTCGCCGGTGCCGCGGCGGTCGGAATGCTGCTCGGCTTCGTCCCATGGCTTGCTCCGTTCATAGTCGGCCTGGTCTTCTTCAAGTTCATCTTCGTCCTGGCGGCCATCCTCATGCTGGCCGGCGGCGTCGCGTGGTACTACGCGTGCCAGAACCACGAAGCCTGACGCACTAGCCGCGCAGCTCGAACACGAACCGCTGCTCCACCAGCTGGCGCACAGGACGGCCTCCGACACGCGCCGGCCGGTAGCGCGCGCGACGCAGGTAGCTCCGCACCGCCGAGGTGAACTCGTCGCTGGTGGACTCGAGGATCACGACGTTGCTCTCCACGCGACCGCGCGCGTCCACGATGAACCGCGCCCTGACCGCGCCCGAGAGCGCCAGCCTTATTGCGCGCTCCGGATACTCAGGCCCCGACTTCGAGAGCGCAGCGGCCGGAATCTCCACCTCGCCCACTACGTACGGTCCGCTGCGCGCCGACTGACCCGCGTCGCCTGACGCCGTCCCTGCGGAGGCGCTCGCCGACGGCTCGGCCGGCGCCGCCGCCGACGGGTCGGCGAGCGGCACGTCCACGGCCGGTATGCTGACCGGCGCGATGGTCGGAGCCGCGACAGCCTTCGCCAGCGCGGCAGCTGGAGCGACCCGCTTCGGTGCGACGGGCTTCGCTTGCGGAGTGCTTGGCACGACCGTGGCCGGGCGCTGTTCCGGAACGAAGTAGACCCGCGGGTCGGGCACCGGCTCGCGCTCGACTACGGGTTGCATCGTGGCGTACAGCGCGGCGAGCACGACGGCCGCGTGGACCGATATGCTCAGAAAGGAATGCACTCCCGCTGTCGCGTGCCCGGTGTGTGCCGACTCGATGAGATGCATGGTACGCACGGTCGTCTCCTTGTTGGTGCTACACAGTAGACGCTCCCGCCCGATTTTCGTGCACACGAATCGATGAAGATTCGATGAAGCCGGCTTAATGAAGATTGGGTTAAGGTGAGCAAGAATCGGATAGCCGGCCCTTCCTCAGGCTCATAGCTTCACCTGCATGTCAGCCGTCGCCAACCAGCGAAATGGAGCAGGAAGAACGGAGGGCTCGGCCGCCGAGCGCCTCGCCCGCAGGGCACAGGCATATCTGGACGAGCATTCGACCAGTCGGATCACGCTCGACGCACTGGCGCGGAAGGTCGGAGCGAGCCCGTCACACCTGCAGCGCACGTTCAAGCGGGCCGTGGGACTCTCGCCCGCCGAATATGCCCGCATGCAGCGCCATCAACACTTCAAGTCCGCGATGCGGAATGGAAAAACCGTGAGCGAAGCTACGTACGAAGCCGGATTCGGCTCGAGCAGCAGGGCCTACGAGAACGCGACGGGAGCGCTGGGCATGACGCCGGCGACGTACCGCAAGGGAGGCGACGGGATGGAGATCCAGTACGCGATAACGCGCTCGCCCGTCGGTCTGATTCTCGTGGCGTGGACGTCGCGCGGGTTGTGTTCGGTCAAGATCGGCGATTCCAGGGACGCCGTGGCCGAGTCGCTGAGAAGCGAGTTTCCCAACGCAGGGCTCAAGCACGCTTCCGAGTTCTCGCCGTTCGCGGCGGCGATGCTCGAGCATGTGACAGGGGACCGGCCGGAGATCGACCTCCCGTTGGACATTCGCGCGACGGCGTTTCAGCTCCGTGTATGGCGCGCGCTCAAGCAGATCCCCTACGGCGAGACGCGCTCGTACAGCGAGGTGGCCGAGTCGATCGGCGCGCCGCGGGCCGCGCGCGCGGTGGCGCGAGCGTGCGCCACGAATCCGGTGGCGTTGGCCATCCCCTGCCACCGCGTGGTGCGCAACGACGGATCGCTGGGGGGATACGGGTTCGGGGTAGAGCGGAAAGAGGTTCTACTGGCCACTGAAAAGCGGACGGCGGGGAAGCGAGGGCGGACAACAGGTTAAAAGCGCTGCGTGCTGCGTGCTGCGCGCTGCGTCCTGTCAGGATCCGCGCGGGACGCGGCTCAGGTCTGCTCCGAAAGTGATCGTAGGGTCTCGACGAGCCGCACCATCGCGAGCGTATCCAGGCTGCAATAGGCAGTGAGATCCCGGCGCAGAGCCGCTCGCTCGATGTCACTCATCGAATCGCCGGTGAAGAGCAGCCGCGCGAGCTCCCGGCTCGCGGTCTGGCCGTCGTGGATCGCGAGGCCGTCGTAGGTCAGCTCCGGAACCAGCGCGGGGAGCACCGTCTTCAGGTCGAAGCTTCCACCGAACGCCGGGTGGTAGACGTTCTGACGCACGATGGGAAGAGCGTCGCACAGCTTCGCCTTGATGCCCAGCAATGCGTCCGCCAGCTCCGGCGCGGCGGAGACGAGCGTGTCGATGCACGCCGCCTCGAAGCCCGCGTTGTACGCCACGATCGTCCGCGCATTCGCGCAGGCGGCGACGAGGTGGGTCGCCGGCGAGGACCGCTTTCCGCTGGCGCTGCGATCTCGTCGGGGATGGCCGGAAGGAGCCGCTCGACCTTGTCGGTGACTTCCTCGCGAACGAACAGGTTCGACAGGTTCGGAAAGACGCAGTCCCGGCTCAGGTGCATGATCTCCAGCCGCCGCACGTCGACACCGCTTCTCCGCGCGACGTACGTCTGAATCGCCGCGTCGGCGAGATGCTCGGGCTTCACGCCGAGGCCCATCTTCACTTCGACCAGAGTGAAGCCGTCCGGCTCTCTCACCAGGATGTCGGCCGCGACGAAGACGTCGTCGGCGAGGAAGCCCGCTTCGTAGATGACGTCGGCGCCGGCCGACAGCGCCGCGCGCGTGGCGGCAACGCTGGCGGCGTGCTCCCACGGCGGGAAGTCGATCAGCACGCCGCCGGGCACGTACTCGCGGGCGCGGCGTCCGACTTCGACGGCCTCGTCGAACAGGGCCTGAGTTCCCTCGTCCACGGCCAGCTCGGGCGCGGCTTTGTCGTGCACCCGCCACCACAGCTGCTTGTGGCACTGACGGCCCTGGGAAAACCTGGTTTTCGAGAGCCGATACGCCATCGTTTAAGAATACCTCGTATTCTTCATTCATGGACGCCTCGGCTGTAGCCGCTTACCTGTCGTCAAATCCGGGATTCGCGATCCCTCTGCTCTTCGCCGCCGGAGTGCTGACCAGCCTCACGCCGTGCGTGTACCCGATGATCCCGATCACCGCGGCGATCGTCGGAGGAAATACGTTGAGCGGCCCGCCGTCGCGGTTCTTGGCCGCCGGCCTGACCTTCTCCTATGTGATCGGACTCGCGCTGGTGTACGCCGCGCTGGGAACGATCGCCGGCCTGACCGGCTCGCTGTTCGGCGCGATCAGCACCAATCCGTGGCTGTACTTCGGGATGGCCAACCTGCTCGTGTATGCCGCCCTGGTGATGCTGGATGTGGTGCCGCTCCCGATCCCCCGGTCGTTGATCGCGCGCGCCGCGGGCGTGGGGGGCGGGGGCCGCTACTCCGCGGCCTTCGGGATGGGCGCGGCGTCCGGTCTGGTGGCCGCGCCGTGCTCCGCGCCCGTCATGGCGGCGGTGCTCACGTGGGTCGGCACGACCCGCAGCGGCGTGCTGGGATTCATCTACCTCTTCGCTTTCTCCCTCGGCATGTGTGCCCTGCTGGTGGTTGTCGGCCTCTCGAGCGGCCAGGCGGCGCGGCTGCCGAAAGTCGGGGCGTGGATGGTCTGGGTGAAGCGGGGCTTCGCCGTGATCATGTTGGGCGTTGCGGAGTATTATCTCATACAGATGGGACGACTCCTTATTTAGCTGGCAGCTAGCAGCTAGCAGCTAGCAGCCGACGACAGATCACCCACGTTACGAGCGCCGATAGAATGAGTAAAGCAGCTGTTCGATCCGCCTTGATCGCCGTGGTTTGCGCGACCGTGTCGATGGCCGCCTCCGCGCGGGCGCAGGACTTCGGCTTGCCGGTGGGATCGGTGGCGCCCGTGGCATCGGTCCAGGCTCTGGACGGCAGCACCGTCTCGCTCGCGCAATACGTCGGGAAAGGGCCGGTGCTGATCCAGTTCTGGGCCGCATGGTGCGCGACGTGCCGCCAGCTGATGCCGTCGTTCGAGCGCGCGAAGCAGCTGTACGGGACGCGCGTGAAGTTCGTCGCCATCGCCGTTTCGGCGAACGAGTCGCTCGAACGGGTCCGGCGCTATTCCGCCGCGCACAAGTTCACCCACCAAGTTCTGTACGACGCGAGGGGCGAGGCGGTGGACAGGTTCAACGTTCCCGCGACTTCCTACATCGTCGTCCTCGACCGGCGGGGGAGGATCGTGTACACCGGCGTCGGCGGGGACCAGGATATCGTAGCGGCGGCGAGGAAAGCGTTGTAAGCGGTGCCGCGTGCGAGACGCCGCCTACCCGGAACTGTCGGCGGGCAACGGCGCGATTCTGTCGAGTACGTCCTCCAGCTCCTTGTACGACGCGGCCGACAGCACGCGGAACGGCCTCGCCGCGTAAGCGACCTTGCCTTCCTGATCTATCACGTACAGCGAGCGGTCGTCCATCCGGCGCGCCGGATCGAACGCGCCGTACGATGTTCCGACGACTCCGTTCGTGTCGCTGCCCAGCAGGAACTGGAAGGAGCTCTCGCGCGCCCACGCTGCCAGCGTCGTGTCCGCGTCCGCGCTGATTCCCAGGAGCACGATTCCGCGGCCGTTGTTGAAGATCGTGGCGTACTGATCACGGTACGCCTCCATTTGGATCGTTCAGCCGCGAGTTCGCGCCTGGACGAAGAACGCGAGCACCACCGTTTGCCCGCGGAACTGCGACAGGCGGAACGGCTGGGCCAGCCGGCCGTACCTGGTCGCCGCCGGCAACGAGAAGTCCGGCGCCATCGCGCCTACTTCCGGTCCGGGACGGGGCGCGGCTGCCGGTGCCGGAACGGCGGGCGGTTGTTGCGCCGGCACGACCGCCGGCGCGCAGCCGAACATCAGCGTGCCCATCGCGGCGGAAAACGCGCTACGGATCAAGCGTCGCATCGTGAGCCTCTCGGGAAATCCCACACTGAAATACTACGCCGGCACTCAGCGTCCGGCCAGCGACCGCCGCTCCCGCAGGAGACGCTGCGCTTCCTCCACGGTGATGCGCTCGAACCTGACAGTATCGTCTGGCATTCTCTGCGCCAGCGCGGGGATGTCCACGGACGCCACGACTCCGATCTTCGGGTACCCGCCCACGGTGGGTCCATCCGGCATGAGCACGATCGCGCTCGCGCCGTCGGGGACCTGTATGGCGCCGACGCACGCCGGCTCCGACACCGCGCTCCGGTCCGGCGGGCCCGAGTCCGACTCGCGCTCCAGCCGGTAGCCCGTGCGGTTCGAGGCGGGAGAGAGCGTGAACTCGCTCGCCCAGAAGCTCTTGGCGAAAGCTCGTGAGAAGGCCGCGGTGTTCGGGCCTTCGACCGCTCTGATCGCGGTCGCCTCTCCGCCGGCCGGCCCGCTGTCGCGCGGTGTCTTCGGTTTGCTCCGGACCTTGGCGGCGAACCCGATTGCGAGCACGTCGCCCGCGCGCAGCCGCCTGCCTTCGAGTCCGCCGAAGCCCGCAGGGAGATAGGTCGAGCGGCTGCCCAGCACGACGGGTACGTCGAACCCGCCGCGTACGGCTATGTAGGCGTACGTTCCGCGCACGAGACGGCCGATGGCCAGCTCGTCACCGCGGCCGAACTCGACCGCGACGTTCGTGGAGAGCATAGCGCTGTTCCGCGTCAGCTCGATGTCGGGCCCGGTGACCGCGACGACCGCGCTAGCGGAGAACCGCAGCGTTCCCCCCGCGAGCGCCCATTCGATCGCGGCTGCCGCGCCGCCGTTTCCGACGAGCGCGTTCGCGCGCTCCAGCGACACGATGTCCATGGCGCCGCACGGCGGCACGCCGTCCGCCCGGTAACCCGGTCTGCCGCGATCCTGAATCGTGGCAAACCCGGACATTCTGCCGACGGTGAGCGTCATGCGACCGGCTCGAACCTGACGCGATCGCCCGCGCGCAGCAGCGCGGGCGGGTCCTGCTCCAAATCGAACAGGAGAAGATCGGTACGGCCGATGAGGTGCCAGCCGCCCGGCGTCTCGTGCGGATACACCGCGGTTTGCAGGCCGGCGATGGCAACCGAGCCGCGCGGAACCCTGGTTCTCGGTGTCTCGCGCCGCGGCAGCTGCAGCGCGGGATCGAGATCGCCGAGGTACGCGAACCCGGGCGCGAAGCCCGGCATGTACACGAAGTACTCGACGGCCGAATGCCGCGCGACCACTTCGTCCGGAGCGAGACCGGTCGCGTCCGCGACCGCGGTGAGGTCCGGTCCGTCGTACCTGACGGGAATCGTCACGACACTGGACTCCGGCCGTATCTCGCCGGGTGCGACGGAGCTCGCTATGTCGCGCAGCCGTCCGAGGATCTCCTGCGCCTCCGCGACCGACGCGTCGTAATGCACGGCCAGCGATGCGTACGCCGGAACGATGTCGACCACGCCGGCGATCATCGCGTCCGTTATTGCCGAAACGCACGCGTGCACGCGCTGGTTGATCGCGCGCTCGATGGTGTCACCGAGCGTGATCAGGATCGCTCCGTCGCCGAGGGGCGCGAGCTCCAGCGGGGCGGGGTCGCGCGTCATGCGGGGTGGAGCGGCGCGATCGTCACTCCTGCCGCCTCCAGGCGGAATCGCACCGCTCGCAGCAGCGCGACCGCGCCGGGGTTGTCCCCGTGCACACAGAGCGAGTCGGCCTCGATCGCCAGCTCCGTCCCGTCGGCGGACGGCACCACGCGGGCCAGCACCATGCGCTCGGCGCGCTCGGCCGCCGCAGAAGGGTCGCTGATCGTCGCGCCGGCGGCGGTGCGCGGCACCAGCACGGTCGCCGATTCGTACGCCCGGTCCAGGAACGCCTCTCTCGCCACCGCGAGCCCGGCTGCTTGCGCGGCACGAAGCAGCTCGCTGCCGGGCATGCACAGCACGGCCAGCGCGGGATCGAACGCGGCCACTGCGCCGGCGATGCTCTCCGCCGCGCCGGCGTCGGTCATCGCGCGATTGTACAGCGCACCATGCGGCTTCACGTGGCGGAACGCGGCGCCGGCGGCTCCGCATGCTGCGGCGAACACTTCCAGCTGTCGGAGAACCAGCTCGCGGATCTCGGCGGGAGTTGCACCGGTCTCGATCCGGCCTAAGCCGGCGCGGTCGGGGTAGCCCGGGTGCGCGCCGATCGAGACTCCACGCGCGGCGGCCGCGTCTATCGTCGCGCGCATGATCCGCTCGTCGCCGGCGTGGGCGCCGCACGCGATGCTCGCCGACGACACGAGCGCGAGCAGCTCCTCGTCGGAGCCGCACCCTTCACCCAGATCCGCGTTCAGATCGATAGTCGGCACGGGGTAAACCTTGCCGATGGGAAACGTCGGCGCCATGGATCCTGATAGCTAGGCGCGCCATCGCCAGTGGAACGATTCGAGATGCATCGGGATGCGTATATCAGCGGCAGTCCTTGGAGGGGTTTCCCGTCAGGAAAGTCGATCCGAGCGATCGGCCGTCAGTCGAGAGACAGGATCGCGTGGTGGGCCTGGTAGGCCGGATGCTCGATCTTCACGCACGCCTTGGAGTGGCAAGGGCTCCTCACGGCCTTGCTATCGTATCCCAATTGAGCTACATTCGGACGAGGCAAATCAGGAGGCGAGATGACCAAGACCGCCATGATTAGGGCCCGTGTCGAGCCGAGGGTGAAGGAACGCGCGGAGGCCATGTTGGACGAGATGGGTCTGTCGGCCACGACGGCCATCACGCTGTTCTATCGCCAGATCATCCAGCATCGAGCCCTTCCGTTCGAAGTTCGGCTGCCAAATCCCGTGACCCGGCGCGCGATGAAAGCGGCGCGGTCCGGCCGAGGAGTGGTAGCCGCAGATTCGATGGAAGAGTTGTTCGCGAAACTGAAGGATGAGAAACCGGCGTCGCGGACGAAACGTAGGGCTAGGAGCGCCCGCTAGCGGTGCTTCGCCCGCGGTTCACCGGGACATTCCGGAAGGATCGCAGAGCCGGACTGGCTGCTGATATACCGGACCCATCAAGATGAGATCACATTTGTCCGTACCGGGACGCACGCCGATTTGTTCGACGAGTAAGTGATGGCCACGGTCTCGGCGTTGCCTCTCGCCAATAGCCAACAGCCAACAGCCAATAGCGCTCTTTCGCCGCTGTACGCGACTTTGTTCGCCTCAGCCGCGATCGTGGTCGGTCTCGTCTGGGACATCTCCTGGCACCGCACGATCGGCCGGGACACGTTCTGGAGCCCGCCGCACGTGCTCGAGCAGGTGGCCGCCCTGGTCGCCGGAGTGAGCTGCGGCTGGCTCGTCCTCCGCACCACGTTCGGCGGTGATCCCGCGGCGAAGCAGAGCTCGATTCGCGTCTGGGGCTTTTACGGCCCGCTCGGCGCCTGGGTGTGCATCTGGGGGACGGCGATGATGATCGCGTCCGCCCCGTTCGACAACTGGTGGCACAACGCGTACGGCCTCGACGTGAAAATCATCAGCCCGCCGCACATGGTGCTCGCGTGGGGCATGATGGGCATCCAGGTCGGCGCGATGCTGCTGGCCGTCTCCGGGCAGAATCGCGGGGCGCACGACCCGCGCCTGAAGCTGATCTACGCCGCGAGCGCGGGCATCCTGCTCACGATGTTCGCGACGGTGATCGTGGAGGACGCGGGCTTCGGCAACGAGATGCGGTCGCCGATGTTCTACCGGATGACGGCAATAGTGATTCCGGTCGCGCTGATCGGAGCGGCCCGCGCCAGCGGACTGCGGTGGCCGGCGACGACGGTCGCGGCGATCTACACCGCGCTCATGCTCGGCATGATCTGGATCTTGCAGATCGTGCCGGCGACGCCGCTGCTCGCGCCGATCTACAACCCCGTCACGCGCATGGTTCCCCCGCCGTTTCCGCTGCTGCTGATCATCCCCGCGTTTCTCCTCGACCTCGTGCTGCCGCGCACTCGAGCGATGAAGGATTGGCTCCTCGCTCCGCTGCTGGGAGTCGGCTTCGTGGTGGTGATGGTCGCCGTACACTGGTACTGGTCGGAGTTCCTGCTCTCGCCGGCTGCGAGGAACTGGTTCTTCGCCGTGGACAAATGGGACTACACGAATCGCCTCGGCCCGTGGCGGTACGAGTACTGGACTACGGCATCGGCGGCCGACTTCGCGCTCAGCCTCCGGTGGACGCTGCTGGCCGCGACCATCTCGTCACTGCTCGGTCTCTGGATCGGCAAGGGGATGTCCAAGGTGCAACGGTGATGCGTCTGGTGGGGCGCGCCTTCGGTGCCGTGGGCCTAGTGCTGATTTGCGCCGCGCACATCGGCAGCCCCGACACCTGGTTCGAAGGCAACGCGGGTCCGTACCGACTGCTGGTTCACGTCAGCTCGCCCGGAGTGGTTCCGGCGATCGCGGACATCTCCGTCAGGGTGTACGACTCGGCGCGGGAGGCCGGCCGCGTCGCGGTGACGGCGAGCGTGAACAAGTTCGACGCTGCCGGCGCGCCACCGCCCCCGGAGCAAGCCGTACCCGTCGCGGGCGATCCGGAGCTGTACGCGATCTCGCTGTGGGTGATGTCCGGAGGATCGAACAGCGTCACGATCAACGTGTCCGGCGCGAAGGGCTCGGGCAGCGTCATCGTACCGGCCGCGTTCGTGGCTTCCCGGAGGCTGTCGCTGGACGGGCCGCTCGCGATCGGTCTGGCGCTGGTGGGACTCGTCATGTTCGCGGGCATAGTCAGCATTGCCGGTGCCGCCGCGCGCGAAGGATCGCTCCCGCCTGGCACGCCCGTCGACGCCGCGCGGCGCAGGAGAGGCCGCGTCGCGCTTGGCGCCGCGGCCGTGATTCTGGCTCTTGCGCTCCTTGGCGGCCGCGCCTGGTGGCGCGCGGAGGACGCGGCGTACCGGCGTTCCATTTTCCGGCCGATGCAGGCCGCCGCGAGCGCGACGGACTCGGGCGCGGCGAGCACGATCGAGCTGCGCATCACCGACAGCGCGTGGGTCGCGAGCAGGAACGAGTCGCTGCCGCCGGGAAGGAGTCGTGGCGGATTCACGCCGCTCATTCCCGACCATGGCAAGCTCATGCACATGTTCGTCGTGAGCGACGACCTCCGCGCTTTTGCGCACCTGCACGCTTCGACGTCCGACACGGTGAGCTTCGCCGCGTGGCGGCCGCCGCTGCCCGGCGGACCTTATCACGTATACGGCGACGTGGTGCACGAGAGCGGCTTCGCGCAGACGCTGACCGCGCCGGTCACGCTGCGCCCGCAGACGGCGGAGCCGAGCTCGGGCTCGCGCGGCGACGACTCGTGGCACGTGAGCGTCGTGCCCGTCACGAGCGGCGCGTCTTCCGATCGCGAGACCATGATTCGCTGGGACCGCGCGGCCGCGCCGCTCGTCGCCGGGCTACCGGCTCCGCTCAGATTCACGGTCACCGATCTGGCGGGGAATCCGGTGGAGCTGGAGCCCTACATGGGCATGGCGGCGCACGCGGTGGTCATGCGCGACGACCGGTCCGTGTTCATCCATCTGCATCCGTCCGGGACTGTCCCCATGGCTGCCAAGCGCAGCTTCGATCTGCGGACTGCGACGGACACCGTGCCCGGAACTCTATCCCGTCGCGTGACCGCGACCGATTCAGCGGCTTTTGCGGCTCACTCCGGAATGAGCCTCGCCAACGTAGTGTCGTTCCCGTACGCCTTTCCCAACGCCGGCAAGTACCGTATCTGGGTCCAGGTCAAGCGCAGCGGCCGTGTAGTTACGGGCGCATTCGATGCGGAAGTGATAGCGGACCAGTGACTGCCGGGCCGTTACTAGTCACTAGTCACTAGTCACTAGTCACCGCTGTTATCGCCCGAAC
>JANLGX010000310.1 GCA_024654005.1 Gemmatimonadaceae bacterium
TCGTTTGTGGCTGGACACCATCGTCGACAGCGACAACAAGAATGGCCATGTCCGCGACCTTCGCCCCGCGAGAACGCATGACGGTAAACGCTTCATGACTAGACACGAGTAATCGTCAGCAGCGGCGCGCGCGGGAATACCCGCTTCGCCGAGAACCAGGTGTCGACGTCGGGTGACAACTACGACGCCGAGATCACGGTGCGCAGCGTGTTCGGCAAGCGAGTCGCGAACGCGAATACCAACAAGCTCGACGACGCGTCGCTGGCCGCTGTCGTCGCGCGGTCGGAAGCGCTCGCGCGTCTCGCTCCCGAGGATCCGGAGCTGATGCCCGAGCTCGGCCCGCAGACGTACGGTACGCGGCCGGAGCCGTCCCAGACGGAGACGCCGTCCCCCGAGCAGCGCGCCGCCGCGGTCCTGGCGGTGTCCGAGCCCGCCCGCGCGGCGGGATTGATCTCGACCGGGTACATGCAGTCGAACGTCGGGTCGTTCGCGATTGCCAACAACAAGGGACTGTTCGCGTACAACCGCGGCTCGTCCGCCGCGATGTCGACGACGGTCCGGACGCCGGACGGTACGGGATCGGGCTGGGCGGGCAGCGCGCACGACGAGTGGAAGGACGTCGACGCGGCCGCGCTGGGAGCGCGGGCGATCGACAAAGCCGTGCGCTCGCGCAACCCGGTGGCGGTCGAGCCGGGGCGCTACACCGTGATCCTCGAGCCGACGGCGGTGGCGAACCTGGTGCAGCTCATCGCCGGGTCACTGGGCGCCCGTCAGGCTGACGAGGGACGATCCTTCTTCTCCAAGCCGGGCGGCGGCACCAAGATCGGCATGAAGGTGGTGGACGAGCGCGTGACAATCGTGTCCGACCCGATGGACCCGGCCGGACGCGGAGGCCTGTTCACGGGTGAGGGACTGCCGACGCAACGTGTCGTGTGGGTCGAGAACGGCGTCGTGCGGAACCTCAACTACGACAGGTTCTGGGCGCAGAAGCAGGGAGTGAGCCCCACGGCGGGCTCGGGCGTTCTCCGGATGAGCGGAGGCAACTCGTCCATCGAGGAGATGATCGCGAGCACGCAGCGCGGCATTCTCGTCACGCGGCTGTGGTACATCCGCGGCGTGGACCCGCGCACGGTCCTGTTCACGGGTCTCACGCGCGACGGGACTTTCCTCGTCGAGAACGGCCGGATCACGCAGGCGATCAAGAACTTCCGCTGGAACGAGTCCCCGATCTTCATGCTCAACAACATCGAGGCGATGGGCACGCCGATGCGCGTCAACTCGAGCGAGAGCGGCCAGGGCGGGGGAGTGGTGATCGTGCCGCCGATCAAGGCGCGCGACTTCAACTTCACGAGCCTCAGCGACGCGGTCTAAGCGGTAATCGTTACGGCGGTAACGGGTCAGGGCGACTTTGACCGGGTGTCTCATTTCGGCGCTGCGCGAGCAAACTACGCTCGCTAACACGCGCCTACACGAGACACCGGTCTCAGTCGCCCTGACCCGTTGGTACACCAATCGGATCACCTCATGACAACGCGTCGAGACTTCGTAAAGACCGTTTCCGCGGTAACCGTCGGCGGCACGCTCATCGGCGACCAGCTCGCGGGCTTCTCCGCTTCGAGAGTGAAGCCGAGCGTCGGCGATCCGCTGTTCCGCGAGCTGGCGATGGTGGCGCTGGACGCGGCGAGAGGCGCCGGCGCGCAGTACGCGGACGTGCGCATATCGAGCCGGCAGGACCAGGGGATCTCGACGCGTGAACGCAGAGTGCAGGGACTGCAGTCGAGCGAGACGTTCGGCTTCGGCGTGCGGGCGCTGGTGGATGGCGCGTGGGGTTTCGCGGCGAGCAGCCGGCTCACACGGGACGAGGTGGCGACCGTCGCGCAGAGGGCCGTCGCCCAGGCCCGCGCGAACAAGGCGGCGCAGCTCCGGCCGCACGTGCTGGCGCCGGTGACTTCGGTGGGGGAAGTGGAGTGGAAGAGCCCTGCTCGCATAGACCCGTTCACGGTCCCCATCGACGACAAGGCCGCGTTGCTGATCAGCGCCAACGAAGCCGCGCTCGCGGCCGGCGCGAGGTTCGCTAGCTCCGGAATGGATTTCGTGAAGGACGAGAAGACCCTCGCGACCACCGACGGAAGCTTCATCGTGCAGACGTTCATCCGCTCGCAGCCGAGCATGAACGTGACCGCGGTGAAGGACGGCGATTTCCAGACGCGCGCCTCCACCGAGATCCAGCCGATGGGGCGCGGCTACGAGCACGTGCTCGACGGCAAGCTCGTGGAGAACGCGCCGATGTGGGCGAGCGACGCGGTCGAGAAGCTGAGCGCGAAGCCGGTCGAAGTGGGCCGCTACGACCTCGTGCTGCATCCCACGCACCTCGCGCTCACCATTCACGAGTCCATCGGCCATCCGACGGAGCTCGACCGCGCGATGGGCTACGAGGCGAACTACGCGGGCACGAGCTTCATCGCTCCGCCGGAAGAGTTCCTCGGCAAGTTCCGCTACGGGCCCGACTTCATGAACATCCAGGGCGACCGCTCGCAGGAGGGCTCGCTCGCGCAGTGCGGCTGGGACGACGAGGGCGTGAAGCCCGACGACTTCATGATCGTGAAGCACGGGATCTTCAACGATTATCAGACGACCCGCGAGCAGGCGATGTGGCTCGACTGGTGGTACAAGCAGAGCGGGCAGCAGACGCGCTCACACGGCTGCTCGTTCGCCGAGTCGTGGTCCGACGTGCAGTTCCAGCGCATGCCGAACGTGTCGCTCATGCCCGGGGAGCAGGACATCACTTGGGACGACATAGTTGCCGCGACCGATCGCGGCATCGGGATCAAGGGGCGCGGGTCCTACTCGATCGACCAGCAGCGGTACAACGCGCAGTTCGGCGGGCAGGTGTTCTACGAGATCCGCGGCGGAAAGATCGTCGGGATGCTGAAGGACGTCGCGTACCAGATGCGCACGCCGGAGTTCTGGAATGCGATGGACATGATCGGCGGGACGCGCGACTACCAGCTCGGCGGAACGTTCAACGACGGGAAGGGACAGCCGAGCCAGTCGAACGCGGTGAGCCACGGCTGCCCCACGACGCGGCATAGGCAGATAAACGTGATCAATACCGGGCGGACGGCGTAAGCCACGGGACCGGCAGTTCTACTTGGCAGTTAGTTCGGGATTGACCTACGCTCGGGGAAGGTAAATCTTGAACGTCGTCCCCGCCCCCAGCTTGCTGTACACCCAGATGTAGCCCTGCG
>JANLGX010000312.1 GCA_024654005.1 Gemmatimonadaceae bacterium
CGCCGCGGCCGCCGTTCGAGCACGGCACCGTCGTGTTCCTCTCACCGGCCATCGTGTTCCTTCCCAAGTCCCCGCTGCGCATCACCATCGCGCCGCTCATCCGCATCTACGAGCCGCGGCAGGGGCCCTCGCCCCGGTTCCGGCTGATCTTCGGGCTGTCCAACACGTTTTAAGAGGCAGGCGCGCGCTTGCCATCCAAAGGAAAGGTTGCCATGAGAGTATCAATGAAACGCACGCGACCGTTCGCCGTGGCGCTGGTTGTCGCCTGCTCGCTCGCCGCAGGAGCGATCGAAGACCGGCAGGCGCAGGTGCCACGCCCGGCCGGCGGACAATCCGCCTACGACACACTGAAGACTCCCCTCAAGGCTCGCGTGGTGGATCGCCGCTTCTACACCAAAGAGGCAATGTATCTGGCCAACGAGATGAACCAGTCCGGAGAACCGTTCCTGAACCGCGCCGAGGCGCTCGGCTTGCCGGTCTCCGACGACACCGACTTCCAGTACATGACCTCAGTGGAGTCGTACTGGTACTCGCGTTACAACATGCAGGTCCTGCTGGCCGAAAGCCGGCTCGGTGTGGCGCTCGTGCACGGCCCGTATCTCACCGAGAAAGCCCTCGAGATCGCCAACTCGCAGTACAACCGGGACCGCGGCGAAAACGAGCTCTCGGGCAAGGACGTGCTGCTCCAGCACTTGGTGCCCCAGTACCTGGCGCGGACCGGTTTTCCCCGCCGCTTCGAAGACGCCTCCCCGATCATGATCGAATATGCGTCGGGCGATCCGCATTTCACGCGTCGCGTCGACAACAGCCAGTCGTTCGAGACGTCTGAGAATCTCTGGAAAGAGCGCAAGTTCAAGCAACTCTACGGAAGCGCGTACACCGAGCCGACCCACGAAGCGGGCGAGGGGGGCAACGACTTCTTCAGGTACCGTGTCGCCTACCGGGACACCTTCGAGAGCCTGAGGTGGGCGAACGACAGGATGGACCGCACCATCGACATGGGCGCCGTGGGCCAGGCGCTGATGAAAGCGGTCTTGTGGTCGGAGTACTTCTTCCGGCAGACGCACCACGACGGGTATCTCGGCAACAATCCCGAGGAGGGCTTCCGTGGGGCCATTCTGAACCTCTCCTCCATCTCGAAACTGCTCTTGTTGAAATCGGCGCTCGTGTTCGACGGCAAGCGGCTGACCGGGATCAACCCGTTTGACTACGATCCGAACCGCGGGCTCCATTACTTCCCGCATCGCACGGCGGTCACCACGCGCTACATCGGCGACCTGCCTCCCCGGCTGGAAGATCTGAAAGTGAGCGATCGGGGAAGCGAGCTGTTCGATCAGGCGTCGCTGCTGTGGGGCCTGGGCGAATACTTCTACTTCATGGACCCGAAGCGTACCGGTGGCGACGAATACCTGCGGACCGGCTTCGGATCCTGGAACAAGGTCTTCGGAGACAACCCCCCTTACGACGGCTCGATCTTCGAGCGGAAGTACATGCAGCTGGCGCGCGGGCTGGCGACGCTGGTGCTCAAGAACATCGACTTCATGCACAAGGACCAGGCGTCCGGCATCCTGATCTCCAGGTGGGTCCCGCAAGGCCAGAGCGCTCGGGAGATCGCTGTGGCCGATTTGGGCATGACGATCGTGGCCCTCGCCAATTTCGCCCACCACTTTGCCGGCGCGGAGCCGGAGCTGGCCGCGCGCGCCTCCACCCTGTTGAAGACACAGGCCGACTTCCTGGTGGCGCGCCAAGCGCCCGACGGAGGTTTCCCGAACCGCTTTGCGCTCGCCGCGAACGCGCCGGCCGACAATGAGCGCGCTCTGCTCGCCCAGGCGTTCGCCGTGCGCGGTCTGCTCGCCGCCTACGAGCAGACGCGGGACGTCCGTTACGTGGAGGCCGCGAAGCGGACGTACGCGTTCATGAACGACGCGCTGTGGTCACCGGAACAGGGCCTCTATCGTTCCGGGCGCGGCGCCGAGACCACAGTCTACACGCCCCTGAATCTCGGCGCGGCGCTCGGCGCCATGCGCGAAATGATTCTGCTCACCAGGAGCCCCGGGGAATTGCAGCGGTACAAGCGGTTCTGGGTGCAGGCCGTGAATGCGAGCGGGATCCAGCAGTCGGAGTATGAGGAGACAGGCGACGACAAACTGGGGGTCGCCGACAGCGATCGCGACGGCATTCCGCGCCTGGATTTCGGCGACGGGAAATATGGCATCGCTCCGGTGTATGCGGGCCGCGTGGAGATCGACACGCCACTGCCCGCGGCGAGAGTCACGCGCCGGTGACCCTCCGAGGCAAGATCCGGTCGATGCATGTGTAACGTTCTGTTGGTGACCGGGACTTCTACAGTGAGCGCGCATCAAGCGCGCGGTTGTTCCGATACCCGCCGCGCACTCGAGGGGAATGTTCCCCAGCCGCTGGCTCACACAAGCGAGCCGTGTCCTCGAAGGAGATGAAACGCAATGTCATTTAAGAAGATCGCCGTAGCCGGAATGTTGACTGTTGTCATGGGTGCCCTCGCGACCGCCGCCGCGGCGGACACGACGTTCACCGGTAAGCGCGTGACGGTGGCGTCGAGTAAGTCGTTCGAACAGGTCGTTGACAATCTGAAGGCGCTCGTCGCCAAGAACGGCATGATGGTGATGGCGCAAGTCGATCAGGGCAACATGTTGTCAATGACGGGTTTGAGCCTGAAGGCGACGCTGTTCCTGGTCGGGAACCCAACCGTTGGGAAGCAGGTGTTCGAGCAGGACCACGCGGCCGGGCTCTACCTTCCGTTGCGGATCTCGGTGTATGCCGATGCCGCCGGGAAGACGTTCGTGAGTTACG
>JANLGX010000322.1 GCA_024654005.1 Gemmatimonadaceae bacterium
GTTCGCGATGACCATGTCAAACGTGCCCGCGCCTTTCGACTGCTCGGCAAAAAGATTTTCCTGCAGGGTCCACGCGGGACCAACGGCGTCCAGGAAATCCTCGACTCGCAATACCACGCGCCCGTTCAATCCGAATCCAGCGAGTGCAGCCTGCGTCCGCTCGATGGCTTCTGCTGATATGTCGAACCCCTCAACGAATAGCTTTGCACGCCGGCGCTTCCGTACTGCGCTGACGAGAGACACTAAAAGAGACCCGTCACCGCAAGCGGGATCGAGAACCTTCAGCTCTCCGGATAACTCTGGCCCTAAAGCGCCGACGATGTTGTCTGCGACGAAGTCAGCGAGCGCAGGGGGAGTGTAGTGTGCTCCCTCCGCTTTCCGTTGTGAGGCCGTGCGTGTGCGATCCATCGTTATGGATTTTAATGCCTGGTCGGCATCGCCCCTAAGGTTTTTGTTGCTGCAATCGCCATTTGATTTCAATCTCGGCTGCGCGCCACGGGCAACAGGCACTCAGTACGCTCGGGCTTCGTGATTTCCGCACTGCGGGATCTGAGTTCGTTGGCTCGCATCTTTCCTACCTGCTGCGGCTACGCAGCCTGTATATCCGCCGAAAGTCCGAATCACCGGGTCGGCGTGCGTTCCAGAAACGCCAGCCATTCGCAGCGACTTCTGTAATCGCCATCGCTGCGGCTGACGGAGTATCGTAGCGCGTTCCGTCGTAGACGAGCGCGCCATTCTCGACGCGCGCCGTGTACATCTGGCCTTTGAATGTTCTGCGGAACTCGGTGCCGTGCGGGAAAGTCACCCCGTCCACAGCCCACGGACGACGCGGACCAGAGTCCTCTCGCTCACGCGTCGAAGACGGAAGGCCGAAATCGCGACGTAGCACGTCGTTGAAGGTGTCGTCAGGCGACTGAAGTTTCGCCGTCAACGCCTTGAAAACGTCGAAGTCAATCGGAATTGACTGGTATTCCCACGCCGGGCTCATATATGCTCCTATAGTGATACTTGACTATGATAGTCTAATATGACTATCCGCGCAAGTGCCGGCCATTTTCTCTGGGACAACGAGCCCCAGGCAGCGTCTGCGCGTTGGTCTGCATTGCCGCGGTTTCGAGTTCCTCGCGCCGTTCCTCCGAGGTCATTGTCCGGCCAGTGCCCTTGGGGGTCCTCTAAACCAGCGCACAATCATCACGCGCCATCAAAACAGACCCATCTAAATCATAAAAGGCTTACCGTAGTAAGCCTTTTATGAGTTCAAGAGTTCCGTTGTGACCTCTCAGTTGCCCCTCCAGGGCTCGAACCTGGACTCTTCTGATCCAGAGACGGAAACGGGCAGTACCCAACTACAACATTAAGTCGTGTTTCATAGGGAGAACGAGCGTCGGCGCCCGATTTCCTTAGCCAGAAAGTAGCAGTTTGCAGGGAGAAACTTGAACGAAACTTGAAACGGGGCGGCTAGAGTGGAGTCAGGCGGCTAAATCAACAGCTACACGCTGGTATTAGTTGGCGATGTCACCCCAATCTTGACGCCAGGCGAGCGCGTCATGGCCTCAACGAGTTCCTGCGCATGGTCAAATAGAACGTTGTAGGGAATACCAAAAGCTTCGATTAACCATGAGAAGATGGGAAAGGCCGCGTCGAGTTCCGGTGTTTCATCCGTCATATTCGCTTCCGAAGGCTTGGTAGGAACTTCGATCAACTGGGACGTGCTCAGTCCAGGCGGTACGAGAATCTCGGAACGCTGGATTACAGGATATCCGAACTCGTTCACAAATCGCACGTAAGACGCCATATCTACGTATGGTTTCAGTCGCCACACGTTGTGGAGGCGCCCCTTGACGAGAAGGCGTTCGTCCGCGCCGCTTTGCGTTCCTATCCGCCACTGCTTCTTGACAAGACCAACGAGTACGAGAAGCAAGGCATTTACATCTACCCAGTCCGTAAAATCCGCCGCGCTAACGCCGCGCAGGATTTCGCCCACATGCAGGTATCGGTCGTGCCGATGCACGTCCGTCCGTAGCGGAAGCGTGATGATGCTAGTCCCAGTATGTGAGTATTCCCATGTCAAGACCATGTTAGCTGGCTTATTGTCCGCGACTTGTCGGGCAACGAATCCGTCAGCACTGGTAAACACGTTGTCGCATCCAAAACTCGCATAGCCACTCCCTTGGTCTGCCATTATCGCAAAAAAGTCATTGAATGACAGGGGCGTGCGGGGACTCCGTTGCCCTAACGGGTCGGAGAAAAAGAAGAGTTGGAGGAACGGAGACTTGCTCTCTCCCTTCGAGAACTCTGGGTCCGTCGAGAGAACAGATCGAAAACGCTTCTGAGCATCGCGCCCCTTCGCCCATAGTAGATCAAGAACCGCTCGGTCCGTCTCTTCCTTCGGGTCCGAACCGAAGGCAACGCGGCGATAGATGCGACCCGAACGGTGGACATATGGCGGGTTCATGCCTTCGGGGACCTCCACGACAATAATGCTGCGATCGTCAGCCAAACCGACGCTTGGCTCAGGTCCGCTTAGCACTTTCAAATCAAAAGCGGGAACCGGAGAAAGGGATTGCCGCGCAGCATCGCGTATCCGATCCGATAGCGCCGTAAGATCAGCAGACGGAACTCCTACGAATGCACCAGCAGTGCGCGCCGGGCGTTCCTCTTCAACGCCATAAACCACGATACCGCCGTAATGGTTCGCAAAGGCGCCGATAGACTTTGCAACGTCTAGGGCTGATCCAACCTCTCTCTTGTATTCAACGTGCCAGCCTTCAGCTACTCCGCGCAGCCTGACTAGATCAGACGGCTCCACTTTCGAGACGGGCTTGCCGAACGGCTCAAAGCGCATGGTAGAACTCCCACCAAAGCGAGAAAGAAAAGCGGGAAAGGCTTTTAGCCCTCCCCGCTTCTACTCAGAAGTGTAAGATCGCGTTGATACCGAGAAGCAGGTACAAGACCAACTTCTCAATGTTCACACTCACCTTCACTTCGACGTTCCTAAGCCAAACCTTTTTCATGGTGCGAATTCGGTCAGGCCTGGGCGCCCAAGCATGATGATGCGCTTGGAGGTGTACTTGTATCGCGCCCTAGCTGGCGCTATCTCCCCGCTTTGTACTTGGGCGGTTCGAAATCGGGACCCGCCTCCACTGGCTTCCGGCCAGCGAAGTGAATCCGTCGCTCAGTTTGAATCGTGACGGTATCGACTAACGAGCCGCCTTCGATTTCCGAACGATCAGGAAGCGGGACAGTGGCCATGCTAGTTAGGCTTGGCCCCTGGGTAACTAACCCCCTGACCCTTCCAGTCGGCGCCTCCTTGAGACGGTGACCTTTCAGGCTGTATCAAAGCTAATGATTTTGGCTGCAAAAAGTGTTCAGAATTTTGCCGCGATTATACCCTGTGGCATGCGTACCGCCGAAAGTGGGCGACCGAGCGAATGCACCTACCGCCCAAGGCCGTGGCTACGTCAGGCGGCTGGAGCGACGTGAACACGCTCCTACAGGTCTATCAGCAGCCCGATGAAGCGGCGATCTTGGCCGTGACTAGCTGCCCTGTGAAGCTGCGAGAAAGAGGCGCAGCGTAGGCGGAAGGCCGGAGAAACTTGAACGAAACTTGAAACGACTGGCAACACGTAAAAAGGCACCATTAGCTAAGTGCTAACAGTGCCTCTACTTACTCAGTTGCCCCTCCTGGGCTCGAACCAGGACTCTTCTGATCCAGAGTCAGACGTGTTGCCAGTTACACCAAGGGGCAAAAAACGCCGCGGGGAGCCGCGGCGCCAACCTGAAATCTAAGCCCAACAGGCCTCGGACTCAACCGACCGCACCCGCGGAAAGCGCTGGCTACATCGCCGACGCGAGCGACTGGAACCGCGGATCGTCGCGCAGCGTCTCCAGGTCGGTGTCGTGCTCCAGCCACTCCTTGTGCCCGAAGCCGTTGTCCACCGCCTTTTCCAGACAGGACAGCGCCGCGTCGCGTCGTCCGCTCAGCGCGTACACGCAGGCCACGTTGTACAGCGTCATCGGATCTTCCGGATCGATCGCCAGCCCGCGCCCCGCCCACTCGGCCGCGCGATCGGGCTCGCCGATGGAGGCTAGCGCGGCGGCGCCAAGAACCAGCGCGCGCGAATCATCGGGGTTCAGCTCCAGATGCTTCCCTGCGAGCTCGATGGCCTGCTTCCGCGCGGCGATCGCCTTGTCGTGCTGCTTCATCCCCTCATATGCCTGCGACAGGAAGCCCGGAGCGCTGTAATCCTCCGGCCGGATCTCGGACGCCCGCGCGAACAGCTCCGCTGCCCGCTCCCACTTCCCCTGCGTCAGCAGCGCGCGGCCGTAGAAATACGCCGCGTCGTACGATCTCGGATCCAGCTCGATCGCGAGCTCCAGCTCCCGCTCCGCCTCCTCGAACTCCTTGCGCAGCGATACCGCGAAGCCGCGCGCGACATGCGCCTCAGCCAGCTGAGGATCCAGCTCCACCGCCTTCCGGCTGGCGGCGTCCGCCTGGTTCAGGTTCGACGCGCGCGCGTCGAAGTACATGTACAGGAACGCGCAGCAGTACGCGACGCCGGCGTGCGCGAGGGCGTAGTCGGGGTCGATCTCGATCGCGCGGTTGAACATCTGCCGGGCGAACTTCAGGCTCTTCAGCCGCAGCTGGCTGAAGTACTGCCTGCCGCGCAGGTAATAGTCGTACGCCTCGAGATTGGTGGTCGGCACCTTCTCGATCACTTCCCGCTCGCGGTCCGTCAGCACGAGTCGCAGCGCCTTGGCGATGTTCTGCGCGATGTCGTCCTGGATCGCGAACACGTCCTCCAGCTCCCGGTCGTACCGCTCCGACCACAGTTGATATCCATCCGCCACGCTGATCAGCTGCGCCGAGATGCGCAGCTTGTTGCCCGACTTGCGCACGCTCCCCTCGAGCACGGTGCCCACCTCGAGCTTCCGCCCGATGTCGCGGATGTCCTCGGTCTTCCCCTTGAAGGCGAACGACGACGTGCGCGACGCGACGTGCAGCGCCTGGATCTTCGACAGCGCGCTGATGATCTCCTCGGCGATCCCGTCAGTGAAATACTCGTTCTCGGCGTCCGCGCTCATGTTGGTGAACGGCAGCACCGCGACCGATTTTGTCGACTTGCTCAACTCCGCGCCTCCAGTAGGACCGGCTCCGTTGCCCCGCCGCGTTTCCGGCGCGATGGCCTGCACGAAGCTTATCACCGTGTCGAAACGCTCGGTGGGCTCCTTCGCCAGGGCGCGCGCCACTGCCTTCTCCACGTGCTCGGCCACGCGCACGCTCGCCGACTTGAGCGTCGGGGCCGATTCGGTGAACCGCTTGGCCAGCACCGCCTGCGCGGTCGGACCTGTGAACGGCCGGTTGCCGCTCAGCATCTCGAACAGCATGCACGCCAGGCTATACTGATCGCTCCTGCCGTCGATCTCGCGCTCGCCCGCCGCCTGCTCCGGGCTCACGTACGCGGGCGTGCCCACCATCATCCCGGTCTGAGTGAGCAGCGTGTCGCCGCCGGCCACGCTCACCGCCTTGGCGATGCCGAAATCCATCACCATCGGAACGCCCTCGTGCAGCATCACGTTCTCGGGCTTGATGTCCCGGTGCACGATGTTCTGCCGGTGCGCATAGTCCAGCGCCGATCCGATCGCGCTCACGAGCTGCGCCGCCTCCGCGAAGGAGAGCTTCTTCTCCCGGTCGAGCCGCTGGCGGAGCGATTCGCCCTCGACGTACGGCATGACGTAATACAGCCAGCCGCTGGCCTCACCCGAGTCGAACAGCGGGAGGATGTTCGGGTGATTCAGCCGCGCGGCCAGCTTGATCTCGCGCAGGAACCGGTCCGGGCCGAGCGCCGCCGCCAGCTCGGGGTGCAGCACCTTGAGCGCAACCACGCGGTCGTGCTTCAGGTCCTGGCCGAGGAAGACAGTCGCCATGCCGCCGCGGCCCAGCTCCCGCTCCAGCGAGTACCGGTCCGCGAGCGCGGACCGGAGGTGCTGCGGGATCGAGCTCAACGGTCCGATCGCCGCAAGGCTGCTCCGCTCCGATTCATCCGGTCCAACCTACCCGCGAAGCCGGCGGGGGTGCAATGACCCGGTTGCCCTCAGCAGCTCCGGTCGGCGAGGAACCAGCAGCTCGTGTACGGCGAGCCCTTGAAAAAATCGAGCAGCAGGCGACCGACCTTTTGCTGGCCGCTGTCCGACGGATGGGTACCGTCGCCGACGAGGTCGGTCCGGACATACGTCAGGCCGTCGGAGCGCGCGGTCGTTCCGTTCGCCCAGAGGTCGGGGCCCCACGCGATCCACGGGGCCGTGGTGTCGTAGTTCAGGTTTCCCGCGCGCGGATCGATCGCGCCGGTGCGCATCTGGTCGATCTGTGCCTGGATCACCCACTTCACCGCGAAGCCGGACTCGTACGCGTACGGCTCGGGGTTCAGCGCGGTCACCGCGTACCCGGCGTATATCCGATTCGAGAAGAAGACCTGGCGGACGTTCGGATAGCGTGTCCGCAGAGCGCGCGCGATGCTGCCCATCTGCGCGACCAGCGTGTGCGCGTCGGCGTTGGCGGCCGGCAGCGAGCTCGACGGCTGCGCGTTGGCGACCTTCACCCACACGGCCTGCACCTGCGATTCGCTCAAGCCTCTGGGGGCCAGCCGCGTATCGCGTATTCGGTCATAGTCCGGATCGGTGGGCGAATCCCACGCCGACGCGGTCCGCCCGCCCGCCGCTCCATTCACGAGCTCGAGCGACGTCCGGTCTACCGCTGCGTCCGCGAGTGCCTGCCCGACGAACGTCCACCAGTTGCACGGCGGCGCGGAGCTCCCGGAGCAGAACTCCTGCGTCGTGTTCGACATGCCGATCGAGAGCAGCACGTATTTCCCGGAGCTTGCCTCGGTACCGTTCGCGGCCAGCGGCCGCAAGGCGCGCGCTCTGGCTCGCCCGACGCTGTCGTGCTGCGCCGGCGCGGTGTTTACGCCACCGGGATACAGTCCACCCTGAAACCCCAGGTAGCTGCCCGTCCGCAGATCGGTGAGCGGGACGAGCGACGGCGGCGGCGTGTAGCCCGGGTCGCCTGGATACTCCGAACCGGAGCAGCTCAGCGCCCCGAGCGCGGCGAGCGCCGCACATGCGACGAGCGCCGACGGCGTAGTCGTCGTGCGGATATTTTTCATTTATGCTGCTCGGTTTCTTGCCATAAGGTTCATCCTACTCTCCGGGCGCAGTTGCCGCGTCGCCGGACCTTTCCCGGTCGCGCGCCGGTAATGATGTTTCGCGCCCGTCCCTACTGACGTATCCCCGCCCTGCGGAGCAACCAACCTGAACCATCTCCCGACTCCCGGCCGCCCGGCCCGACCGACCTTTGCCGCGCGCGCCGCGCGCGCCGCGTGTCTGACGCTCCTGGTTGCGCTCGGCGCTTGCTCGCCCTCCGCGGACGGATTCCGCGCCGGGCCGGCGCCCGCGCGCGCCGCCGCGGACGACCTGTTCGGCGCGCTCGCGTCCCGCTTCACGCACCCGACCCGCACCCCCAAGGCCACCGCCGCGCGGCGCAAGTTCGGCCGGCACACGTTCACGCCTTCGCTGATTTACAACGACACGTCGGTGTGGAACTACGTCAACGGCCGCGACAGCACGCGGGCGTTGATCCTCGCGGGGCAGGCGGCGCCCCGCGGATACCTCATCGTCCCGCGCCTCCCCACTCTCGTTCCGGACGCGCCGGCCGATGGGATTCACGGGCTCCATCTCAAGCGGCTCAGCGCGAGCGAGTACGAGTGGACGACGACCTCCGACTTCTCGGTCGGACGCATCTCGCCGGAAGGATTCGCGCGCGTGATCGCGGGCCTGTTCATGGCCGCGGACGGCAGGTCGAGCGCGGCGCTGCGCGCGCAGTTCCGCGCCGAGCTGCCGCGCACCTACGCCGCCATGGAGAAGCTCTGGCGCGTGGACACGTTGCGCACGGTGGAGGACCGCGACGGCGGCACGACGCTGACGCTCGGACTCCGCATCACTCCCGAGCGGATGCCCGGCGCGTACGCCGATTTTCTGAACGAGTACCTGAGCGACACGCGCATGCGCCTGATCGCGACGGATACTCGCGGCTCGCGCTGGCTCGAGGTCACGCTGCGCGACAAGCTGTTCACCGTGCGGCTCCGGTCGCGCGACGGCAAGCTCGCGCCGCTCGATGGCGGCACGCGCGCGCTGCCGGACTCGCTCATCCTCCACTCGGACCTGACGACCACGATCGGAATCTTCACGGTTGGCTGGAGCAACCTCGTCGGCGATTTCTCGATCATCCGCGGAGCGAACCGGCGCGGCTGGCTCTTCCAGTTCCGGAAGGAGCCGGAGTGGCGCCTGCCGCTCGGCGCGCGCCACCTCATTCCGACGCCGCTCAGGCGCCCGTTCGCCGGCAGCGGCACCACCTACCAGATCGTCGTGTACACGCAGCCGAACGGCCAGACCATCATCAGCCGGCGCGGGCGGGTCGTCGTGCAGGAAAGCGGGATCCTGCGGTTCTTCGCCCGCCTCTCGGCGCGCGCGACCGGCGATTTCTATGGCAAGACGGAAGTGGACGAGTCGCGCTTCCTGCAGGACGTGTTCACCGCCTTGAAAGCCGACGTGACCGCGAGATTGGATTAGCTTCGCCGGCGCGCCGAGACGCCTGAATGCACGAACGCCGCGATTTCTCGGGATGAGAATCGCGGCGTTCCCCGCTTCAGCAGGTAACCACGCACATAGCCATTGGAACTCTACGTCCTACCGAGCGATGGCGGGTACCTACTGATTGATGCT
>JANLGX010000324.1 GCA_024654005.1 Gemmatimonadaceae bacterium
TGGCTCGGTTTGTCTATAACGAGAAGGGCAAGGCGATGGCGCAGTCAGGTTCTCACGATGACTGTGTGTGGCTTAACGCCCGGGTAGTACGGGGAGGAGGTGTAGGTCGGGTCGAAACGCCGGTCGGTGTTGACGAGCGTCGCCTGGAGGACGCCCGGGTTTGAGCGGGACAGCTCGTTTTCCCGGCCGCGGGTGATCTCCAGGTCGGACATGTAGGCGGTAACGTCCTCCCACGTCCGGGTCGCCGAGGTCGGATCGTTGTCGAAGTCAACGTCGACACGGACGCGAGGAAGATCGTCGGCGTTGAGGATCGTGAAGTGCTCGTCAAGGTAGGCGGCGGTGTCGCAGGGCCACGCGAACGTGCAGACGCTCGACGGGGCCACTTCGGCGACGTCCTCGGGGGCTTTGTCGGTGTCGCCGAACGCGTGGATCGCGGCCAACTCCGCGTCGGTCAGCGTGCCGGTGCCGCACAGAAGCCAGTAGAGCGGGACGCCCAGCCAGTCGGTCGCGCCGGGCGAGTACCGGCCGATGTCGAAGAGGGTGGCGGCGAGCGTCGGGATCGTCGTGTTCGCGGCGAGCGTCCAGGCGGCGCCGTTGAGGCTGCACCCGATCTGCGTCGCCGTCACCTTGAACGCGACCGTCAGCCCGTCCGTCGCTGCGAACGCCGTCACAGGTGCGTTCGCCGCCGTGCCCAAACCGCCGGACTCGCGGAACGACCGGAACCGGCCAGCCGACCCGTCCCACAGCAGCTCGAGCCGGTTGTTCCCGTCATCCGCAAACGACACGATCCGGCGGACAGTCACGTCCGTCGAAGCGAACCCCTTGATCCGGGCGACCATCCAACATTGCGTCTCATCAAGCAGCGACGCCGGCGCCCGCACCCGGTCCGAGCCGGTCGAGTCGATCGTCACGGTGGAGTCGCCGTTAAACGTCGGCGACCCCGAAGTCGTCAGAGACGACATCAGATCGTGACGCCGGCCGTCCGGGAAAACAGGGCGCCGCCCCGACGCGACATCCGGTCAAGCTCGTTCGCCGTCGACTCCGCGATAATCCGGCCGTCCAACACAACCTGCGACACGATCGTCGTCGACCCGCCACCACCCGAAGACTGCGGCGCAGGAACGAACCCGCCCTCCAAGAAATCCCGGGACGAGTTGAACCGGCCGCGCGCCCCCTCGGCCGCCTGCGCCGCCTCGTTGATCTTCTCGACGAGGCCGCCGATGAACGCCGACCCCAACAGGCCGCCCGTCGCCTTGAAGTCGATCCCGTACTTTTTCAGCGCGTTAGAGATCGCCTGGACAGCGTTGGCCCACGTGGATCCCTCGGTGGTGAAGTGCTTCTGGATGTCAGCGAGCCGCTGGTCGAGCGCGTCGCGGAGCTGCTCTCGGCGGGACTCGAAGTCGCGGCGCTCCACGTCGGCGGTCTTCTCCAGCGACCGCACGGTGATGTCCTCGCGGGCGCGGGCCAGCCGGAACTCGGCGTCGGCGATCTTCTGCGCGTCCGGCTCCGCTTCCGCACGGGCGGCCGTAAGTTCACGTTCCGCGTCCGCGACCGAACGCAGCATGTCCTGCGACTCGCGGGCGTCTCTGATCTCGCGCAACCGCTGCTCGGCAGGGGTGAGCGTGCCGCCGGTTTCCGCGTCGAACGCCCGCATGGTTCGGGAACGCACCGCGTCCATCGCCTGCGAGATCCGGTCGCGCGCCCGCTCCATCGCCGAGGCGAGCCGTTCGGCGAGCCTGTCCTGCTGCTTGGCAAGATTCGTGTTGAACCGTTCCATCGCCGCCCTGTGCTTCTCGAGGGCGGTGCGCAGCTTCTCGGCGCGACGCTCCATCGCCGAGACGGCGACGTCCTCGCGGGCGCGGGCAAGCTCGGCCTCCGCCTCGATGACGCCCTTGCCTTCCTTCCGGGCTTCGGCAAGCCGGGCCTGCGCGTCACGGATCGAACGTGCCTCGTCCTCGGCCGCACGACGATCAGAGATCGCCTTTAGCCTCGCCTCGACGGCACCAAGCGCCCTCTCGAGCGTCGAGCCGCCCATCGACAGGGCAGCCTCGGCACCCTTAATGATGCCCTCGCCGAGCGGCGCCCCGAGCAGCTTCCTCCACCGTTCCGACGGGGAATGGATGCCGTACTTCTGCTTCAACTGAAGCTCGGTCATCGACAGCTGCGCCGTGATCGTCGCTGCCACCGACGCGCCCACCCCGGACAGCGCTGCGGTCAACCCGCCCGCAAGGCCGGAGCCGACCCTGGCACCGATCCCCGGCGCGGCCGCCGCCGCCTGCTGGCCGCCCGCCAAAACGGCCTGCTTGAACTTCGGCATCGACGCCTTCGCGCCCTTCGCCGCACCCTCCGAAAGCTCGCGGCCCTTCTCCTCGCCGTGCTTGCCGAAGACGCCGAGCGGGTCAAGCAGCTTCCGCGGCTCGATGCCGAGCACCGGGCTCTTGCCGAGGTCGCTGTCCTTCATCGCGCTGGTAAACCCGCGTTTCCAGCCGGTCGCCATTCCCTGCGCGATTTCCTTGCCGACGTTGACCCAGTTGATCGACCTGACCGCCTTGCCGAACCCGTCGGTGAGCGCGGAGATCAGCGGGCCGATCACGGCGCCGCCCTTGCGGAACCCGTCCGCTATCCCGTTCGCCGCAGCCTGCGCCGCCTTATCCCAGTTGACCCGCGACAACTCAGACCCGATCCGGTCGACCAGGCCGGTCGTAACGATCTTCGCCTGAATGTTCATGTCGACCGTCGCAACACTGTCCCGGTTCCCGAAGAGCAGCTTCTCCAACTGTCCTTTCAGCCCGGACGTAGCAATGGTTACAGCTACTTTGAGGTTCGGTGCGTCGGCGATCTTCCCGATGAAATCCACGACCTTGTTCAGCGCGCCGATCGCCTTCGTCGCCTGCGGCAGAAGCTTCGAGCCGAGCGTGATCGCCAGCGTCTCCACATTCGACTTGAACGCCTCGATCGCGCCCTTAAACCCCTTCGTCTGCGCCTCCGCCAACTTCGACGCCGCACGCTCATCATCGAGCGCGTTCTTAAGCCTTCCTATCTCTTTCGACCCGGCCCCGAAGATCACGTTCGCAGCCCGGATCGCGTCGGTCCCGAAGATCGTTTGCAACGCAGCGAGGCGCTGCTCGGTCGACATGCCCTTCAGCCCGGCCTTGTACTTCGCCATCACCGGCTCCAACCCGATGAACTTGCCGGCCTGGTTGAATGCCGACACGCCCAGCTCGTTGATGAGCTTCGCGGCATCCTTGCTGCGCGGATTCAAAGACAGAAGCATCGTCTTGATCGACGTGCCGGCGTCCGACCCCTTAATCCCGGCGTTCGCCATCAGGCTGAGCGCCAACGTCAGATCCTGGATCGGGATACCAAGCTGGGCTGCGACCGCGGACGACTGCCGCAAACCCAACGCCATGTCGCCGATTTCGGCCGTCGTCGCGTTCGCCGACGCGGCCAACAGGTTCGCGACCGTCGAGGCTTCCTCGCCGCGCAGCTTGAACGCGTTCAGCGCGTCTGCGGTGATCTCGGCCGCTTCCGCGTTCGAGATCTGCGCTGCAGCCGACAGCTGCAGCACCGGCCGGGCGGCGGCCATCGTGTCCTTGACGGACAGGCCGCCCTTGGACAGCTCGACCATCGCGTCTGCTGCGTCCTTCGCCGACGTCGCGGGCAGCTCCACGTCCTTGCCGAGCGCCTTCGCCAGCTGCGACACCTGCTTCATCTGCTTGCCCGTCGACCCGGAGACGGCCTCGAACACGTTCAGCGACTGTTCAAAGTCGCCGGCGGCCTTCAGCATCGACTTGCCAGCCAACACGGCGCCGACGCCGACGCCGGCCAGCGCGGCACCGCCGAACTTGCCGAACCCGCGCAGCCGCGACTGGACGCGGCTCATGCCGCGGTTGAAGCCGCCCATGTCCGTGCCGACACGGACGAGAATGGATCCCGCGCTCGTTGCCAACACGACCTCCGTCTGTTACGTTCCGATGCATGTGGTCGCTCGTCGACCCGCTAGGGCTGTCGGCGTGGCCGTGGTGGGTGTGGGCTACCGCGCTCGCGGCGGCCGCAGCATTTGGCTACCGGCGTGCCGTCGTCGTCCGCCGATTGGCCCGTTCAGCGTCCAGCCGGTACATCGCTAGAAGCTCCAGGTAATCCCGGTTCGGCATCTCCGCGATCTCCGACGGCAGCCTGCCCATCTCCTTACACAGAAACAGGTCGAACGGGACGCCGTTCCTGGCGAAGTCGATCCGTCTAGCCCTCTCGAAATCCAGGCGTCATACCCGACTTGTCCAGGATCTTGTTGAGCAGCGCCTCGGTGGAGCCGAAGCCTTTCCCGTCGAGCAGCGCTTTCGCGTCATCCTCCGACAGTTTCGGTTCGACAACACCGCAGGTGAGCGCATGCACTTCTGCTTCGTCGGCGGTCACCTCTGCTTTGCCGATGTGCTTCACCTCGCCGCGGGTTAGGCCGCGAACCTTCACGGTCACACCCCATTCGGGTACCGGGAACGGCTCCACGTCCAGCGCGGCATCCTTCGCGCCGAGCAGATCCGCCGCCGACCCCGCCGCCGGCAAAGCATCCTGGGTAGTCCTCCTCGCGGCCATGGCTTAGATCGTCCCGGACGTGATCGCCCCGGTCACCTTGAACTCGGCGCCGAACGTCACAGCCTCATCCTGCGAGCCGGGGAACGAAAACGACGTGAGGAAGCATTCGCCGTTCAGCTTCGCCTTACCGGACGCGCTGCCCTGCGGGTAATACTCGAACGACGCGGACGACGTCGCGGTAGCGAGCGGCGGCAGAAACGTCCCCATGTACTGGTCGTAAATCCCCTCGATCGAGAGGGTCGCGCCCGCCTGGCCGCGGATGTCGTCCTGCCAGGCGTCGCCGAACGTGGTCACGTCGATCGTGTTGCCGCTGAAGGCGATGTCGACGGACGTCAGGTAGGCGGTGATGTCGGTGAGGAAGCCCCCGTGGCCGTCAAGCCAGAAGTCGGCGTCCTTGGCAGCTCCGTATGCCATGTGTAGTTCTCCTTACGAGAGGGTGGTTGCGGGGTGGTGCGAGGCGGCCGACGGGCTACGTGGGGTCGGCTTCGATGCGGTAAAGCGCTCCTCGATGGTTGAACCGTTTGCCGGCGTCAACCTCGAGGAAATCGACGTTCTGTAGGCGGCGGCAACGCATCAGCGTGTACCCGGATACCGTCAGGCCCGCGTCGGCGAGAGCGTCGTCTATCTCCGCAGCGATCGTCCCGGCCGCGCGGGCAGAATGGTCGTCCGTTACACCCTTCACCTGGTAGACGGTGTTCTCGTAGGCGACGCCGGAGAACGTGTAGACCGGGGTGGACGGCGACTGGACGCTGTAGACGACATACGGAGGGTCGGCACCCTCCGGTGCCAGCCACTGGTACACCGACGGGTCCGCCGTCCCGCCGGACAGCAGGGCCGTAAGTGCGGTGGCGGCGGTAAGCGCGGTGTAGACGGCGAGGTCGATCGGGTTGTGCGTGTCGGCCATCTAGACGAGTCTCCGCAACGCCGCCTCAAGCGACGGCCTGACGAACTCCAGGGCGGGGATGAGGTACGGTTGCGGCGCCATCCTGCGGGTGCCGAGCTCGACGTAGAGCGAGTAGTCGGCTGGAGAGTCGACCCGCCACACCGTCTCCTGCTCCTTCGACGCATGAATCGAGTTCTTCAGAAATCCGGTGTCGACCGGGGCGCGGTTCTTCGCCTGCGCTTCCACGTCGAGCGCGGCTTTAGCGACCGCGATAGCGGCGGAGGCGTGGACTTTCGCGATGACTTGGGGGACGCGGCTGCGGACGATCACCGAGGTAGTGGCCATCTAGTCGACCTCCATGCAACGGACCCGCTTCGCAAGCTGCCACGTGCGGGGCGACAGCACTTCGATGATCTCGTAGGTGACGGATTCGACGGTTACCCGGTCGTCCTCGTCGATCGTGGTGTCGTGCGGGACGGTCAGGATCCACGGGGATTTCTCGGCGAGCCGTCCGCCGACCGGGGCTTCGTCGCCGCGCAGCGCCTCCGGCGACATGTGGCAGTCGGCCGTCCCGGACGCCGCATACGTCCACGCGTAACCGCCCTGGCTGTCAGACGCCTTCGTCGCCGTCAGGATCACGGCGGTGCCTGCCAGCGTCACGTCGGCGACCGTGTCGCGCATCAACGCCAGGTCGGCGGCGGAAAGCGGTAGGTCAGTCACGGCAGGCGCGGCCGTGCTTGTTTACCGCGCCGCACCCGCACACCGGACGTTCCGGCACACCGTTTCTGGCGCCGCAGAACGGGCACCGCCAATGCTGGGCGCCGGCCTCCGTGATGTCGCGCGGCCCTACCTGGCTAGGCTTTCCAGCGTCCTGACGAGCAGCGACCGGCTCAACGGCGGCCCGATCATCCTTTCCTTCCATTCGTTCACCTCCGTGGTTCCTGCGCGGGCTAGTTCGAGCATGTGGTCGAGCGGCCCGGCGGTTGTGTCGACCGGATACCTGAGCGCCGCCGCAATGTCGGGCCACCGGTCGACAGGGGTCACCATGTCGTCGGCGTAGACTTGCCGGGCGTTGCCGACCATCACTGTCGGTTTCCCGCGCGCGATGGCGAGGTAGGCGATGGTGCCGTCGCCTATCACGGCGTCGGCCTGGTCGATGTGCCGCCAGTCCAGGTCGAGGGAGGACGGGACGTACCGCCACCGGCCGACCGTGGGGACGCCGTTCGTCTCCGGGCTGCCGTACATCTGGACGGTCACCTCGACGTCAAGTGCGGCGAGCCGCCGGGCGACGTCGGCGTTTAACGTGCGTTCGTATTCGCACATGGTTCCGTTGCCGAACGGATGGTGCGGCGCGAACAGGACACGGCGGATCTTGCGGGGGGCGTGGAACGGGACGGTCGGCGAGTATGTCCACCCGACGACGTGCGGCTCGTGGGGGCATCCGACGATCCGGTAGATGTCAGCGATGCCGGGCCCGTGGACAAGTTGCCCGCGAATCCGCTGGTCAGGCTCGAGGATTCCCGCGTATTGGAAGGTGGGGCGGGCGCCGTGCGGGTACATGACGACGGTCGTCCCGTCGGCGTGGAACGCGTCGATCAGCTGCGCCCGGGGCGGAGCCGAATCATGGTCGACGAGGAGAAGGTCTGCGGGTGGCCGGTCGACGATCCGGTGTCCGGCCGCCTGGAGCGCCGAGAGTATCCCGAGGCTTTTGCGTTGATGGTCGAATGCGGCAACCCTCATGCGGCGGCGGGCGCGTACAGAGCGCGCACCTTCTCGCAATACCGCCGATGGTTCCGAACCGAAACCCCGGTCACGTCCATGCTTTTCGACGTGTAATTCCCAAGGTGGCGTAGCGAAATGTTGACCTGGACAAGCTTGAATCCGGCGTGGCGGGCTCGGACGCAAAGATCGTTGTCGCCGTAGTAGGACGGCTCCTCAAAGTCCTCGTCGAAGCCGCCGAGCCGGAGCAGATCCGTCCGCATCCCTGCCAGGCACCATCCGTCGATGTACGGCAGCGTGCGGCCGTCAACAGCGGTGTGCGGGTCGATCCGCAAGTCCGGGCCGACGAACCGGCCGGGGCGGAGCAGCGCCCGGATCGGGCCGAGCCAGTCGCCGCCCAACGGCAGCACATCGTTGTTTAGGAACACGACGGCGTCGGTTTCGGCGGCGCGGAGCCCGGCGTTGCAGGCGGCCGCAAACCCGCGGTTGTCGCGGAAGCTGAGTTTCGCGTGGTTGGCGATCGGGCCGGTGAGCGGCGGGAGACTGCCGTTGTCGATGACGATGACGTCCTCGGGTTGGCCGACGCCCATGGCGGCGAGGTAGCCGTTCGCGAGTTCGGGCGAGTTCCACCACGGCGTCACGATGGTCACCGTGGGGACGCTCATCACGCGGCCGCCTTCGCTTCCTCGGCTAGTCCCGTCCGCCGGCCGATCTCCTCCAGCGCCGGCAGCCAAAACTCGCGGGTCACAAGGTCGGCGTCGTACTGGGAGGCGTGCTCCACGGCCTTACCGCCGAGCCGGTGCGCATGAGAATGCGCCTCGCCCAGCGCCCACCGGATCGCCTCGACCGAGGGGAACATCCACCACGAACGCTGATCCGTCCAAAACCGTTCGCCGGACACGTGCCAGCCGACCGCGCCGACCTCCGTCATCGCCGTCCAGTCCGTCACGATCACCGGCGTCCCGCAGGCTTGCGCCTCGAGGATCGGCACGCCGAACCCCTCACCGCCGGCCGGATTCAACAGCACGTCCATCGCGGAAAACACGGTGCGCATGTGCTGCTGCGAAAACCCGACCAGCGTCCGGTACTGGTCAGGGAACATGACCGTTTCGCCTGGGATCCCGAGGCTCTGGATCATGGCGGGCAGGTTGACTCCGGCGAACATGCCGAGCGGCTCCGTATGAAGATACAAGCGGGCGTCGTCGTGTTTCGCCTGGAACTCTTTGAACGCCTGCAACGCCTGCGTAAAGCCCTTCCGTGACGGGGCGCCCTTGTTCGCGGCGACCATCCCGACGACGAACATGTCAGGCGAGAATCCGAGCGCCTGCTTCGCGTCGGCCTTTTCTACGGGCGTGTACACGTTCGTGTCGACGCCGTGCGGCACATACAGCGGGTCGAGGCCGCCGTCGCGAAGCATCCGTTCCCCGTGCCGCGACATGGCGATCGGAACCGCCTGCGACAATTGCAGAGACTCCAGCACGTTCGGCGGCACCGGGTCATGGTCGACCGGCGTCCAGCACGCCACATCCGACCGGGTGAGCGCTCGCGAGTCGAGTACCCACACGTCGAGCAGGGTGAGGATGAGGCCGCGTTGGCCTTCGAACCAGTCGTTCGCGTGGGCCTGGATTACGTCGTTACCGTAGGGGTGCGCGATCTGCGGGTACAGCCGGATATCTCCCCACTGGAGGATTCCGCCTTGGACGCCGTAGAACGCTGAGACGGCGATCTCATGGCCGGCGGCGTTGAGCCGCGGCACGAAAAGACCAGTCTGCTGGCCATACCCGGTCAGGTAGAGGCAAATGGCGCGTTGCTGTGCCAAAGGATCCTCAATGGCCCCACCTCCTCTAGAAAGTAAGCGTCCCGGTTCCGCCCGGACGCAGTAACAACCGGCCGTTAAGGCAGCCGGTCTACCCCGCCGACGACATAGAAATTCTGGCGAGGATTCGTAGCGTTCTCTCCGACATCCTGGTTCCCGACATCGTCCGAATAGCCGTCGACCCGGGTCGCCTCGACCGTCTGCACCCCGCGCGCACGGGCACGCAGCTGCCGGGCCCGATCCTGGAACGCTTTCGTGACCGCAGCCAGGTCGAACTTCTGGCCGTCAGTCGAGAACGAGAACCGGCGGGCGTACCGGGTGGCCGCCGCATCACACAGGTCGGCGGCGGTCAACAGGACGTTGTCGGCCCGCGAATTGAGGTACACGTCGATTTCGTCGTCGTAAAACAGGACGGCGCCCGAGTCGGTGTCACCGACCTCGAGACGCACTTTGTCCCGGGCGGTGGTGATATCCCCGGACGCCGTCCCGGCATAGCTGAAGGTGCCGGCCATTAGGAGATGTAGAAGTCCAAGGTGCCGGACACGGACGTACCGCCTTGCGCGATCACAACCTGCACGTACCCGTCGACCGGGACCCCTTGCGGGGAAAGCACCGGGCCGACAGCGGCGGCGTAGTTGGTGGTGCCGCCGGTTACGGTGTGGGTTGCCGGGCGCGGCTGATACTGCCACGGGGAAGCAGCGACGTTCGTCAACGCGAGGATGGTTCCGCCGTCGTCCTTCCGGGTGATCGTGTAGTCAGCTGATCCGCCCGAGTCGAGGATCGTGCCGCCGTTACGTACCTCCACGACGAACCCAGACCACGGCTCCCCGCTGGACGCTGTTCCTGCGCCGGTTGCGCCGGTGGTTACGACGATCTGGCGATGGTCGACTCTCATGCCGTCTCCTTCCGCCACGGCAAGGCCGGGACGACGATGCCGCGCGTGCGGCCGGTGCGCCGGCGAGACTCGCCCTCCTCCTTGAAGGCGAGTCTCTCCATGCGCTCCTGCTTCTGCGCGTCGGATATCCCGGTGTCCGGGTAGCGGCGCTCATACTCAGTGATGAGCGCCTCCGACCTGGCCACCGTTACGTCCCGATCGCGATGATGGCGATGGTTCCGGCCGCGGTCGCCTCCGCCCCGGTCGCGTCGTACACGCGGACAGCGGCGGAGCCGCCGACCACGTTCCCCTTCACATAGGCGGGCAACGTGGAGGCGGTTCCGGCGAACGCCGACGTGCCGCCCAGCCCGGCAACGATCGCCGTGACCGTCGTCAGCCCGAACGAGGACGGGGCGATGGTGCCGCCCCCCGTGATCGCCGTCCCCGCAAGCGAGCCGACCTTTACGCCCGCCGACGAGGCAGACACGACGTTGTAGGCGGTGCCGCCAACCTGCAACTCGGCGGCGACACCCGCCTCAGAACCAACGTCGATGCCGTCAGGAAAACGAGTAACTCCCATCAGGTGTTACCCCCTTCCTAGGATGCGTTCTGGCCGTAGACGAAGCGCCAGTCCGACCAGCCCAGCGAGTACCGCGTGTAGGCGCGGAACTTGGCCTGGAGCGTGTCGAAGTCCTGCTCGCGGGCGAACTCGAGCGGGTTGCGCTCGAACCAGTGGAGCGACTGCCGGCGGCGGGCCGAGTCCATCATGAACCAGGAGTCCGCGTCGGTCAGGTAGTGCCAGACCTTGACGGTGAACCGTCCGGCCTGCGGGTTGATCGCGTTGTTCGCCGAGGACGGATCCTGGGCGGACCGGACGATCGTCAGGGCGGTGTCCTCGAGCTCGGGCGGGACGAGCAGCTCGTCCGGCATGATGTTGAGGAGGTCGCCGTTGAGGTCGACGAGGGCCGCCATGAGCTGGCGGGTCGTCGACACGTTCGCGACGTTGAGGGCCAGCGTCCCCTCGTTCGTGTCCGTCGTCCCGGTGTCGCCGGGATGCCTCGGATGGGCGGCGGAGCAGAGCGCAACCGCGTCCGACCCGGTCGCGTCGGTGCCGTAGTCGTCCAGCGTCTCGGTCGTCGCCGAAGAGAACGCGTTGATAAACACGTTCGCGCCGGCCTTCTCCCGCAGCTTGAACGCGGCGTCGCCGAGCATTTCGACTGCGGCGACGGCCCGGGCGATCCGGTTGTCGTCGATCAGCTTCCGCTCGATGATGATGCCCTTCGCGAACTCGTGGTGCGTGAAGGTCTCCTCGTACCCCTTGGACGCCTCGTCGTACTGGACGCGGCCGGAGTCTTCGAAGTTCCACCCGGACGAGCCGACACCGCCGATGACGAGGACCTTCTCGTCGGCCATGTTGGACGTCTGGACGTTGTAGAGCTGCGGGATCATCGACTGTCGACGATCCTCCTGGCCGAACCCGAGGAAGAATGCCCGGCGAAGCCGCGGCTCAACCAGCTCGGACCAGTGATCTGAAACCATTGCCATCTAGATCACCACCCCTTAGCTAACCGCGGTGCCCGCATACCAGTGCGAGTGCCGGTTGATGGACACAAGGGTCGGCTCGGTCGCCGAAGACTTCCGGACGACAATCAGATCCTTGTTCGAGGACGTCGCGACGGTCTGTGCGCCGGTGGCGCCGGACACGTCGAGGGTTGCGCCCGCCGCGCGGGCGTTGTTATCGACCACCGAATAGACGGCGTCGGCGTCGACGATGCATTTCGCCGTCGTCGTCGCGGCGGTGTGTGACTTCGTCTCGAGGATCACACCGACGAGAGCGGAGTCGTTCGTTGCGGCGAGGTCGATCTCGCCCGTCTCGAGGTTCGCGAGATCGCCCTTGGTGAGCGTCTCCGTGTCCTTCGCGACAAGGTCGAGAATCGTGGGTGCCCCGCCGCTCTCGCGAAACGCGAACTTGAAAGCCATGAGGGCCTCCTAATTTGAGAGTCGGGGATGTTGCAGATGCGGCCCCGGTCCCATCTCGGTTAGGAGGCTGTGCTTGTGCTGCGTTTCGGCTAGGCGGCCTGCGTCTTGCGAGCCTTCTCCCAGTCGTCGATCGTCGAGATGTTCTTCGCCTGCTCGTACTCTTCGGGGGTCAGGCCGGTCTTGGCGGCCCATTCGAGTTCGGCGGCGGTAAGGGACGGCTTCTTGCCTTCCCCGGTGCCAGAGCCGGCGTTCAAATCGCCGGCGGGCTTCGGCTTGGCCGGCTCCCCCTTGAGGAATGCATTGCTCTCCAAGAATTCGGGGAGCAGTTCGGCCAGGTTCGAGGGTGCGCCGTCGTCGTCGTATTCGACGCCCTCAAGCAGCTTCGCAGCCGCCTGGGCGCTGACGAGGCCGTGCTCCGGCCTGGACAGCTCGACGAGCAGGTTCGCCTTGCGGAGCTTCTGCTCGGCCGCTGCCACTTTGGCTTCGGCTTTGGCTGCCCGGTCGGCTAGCTTTTCCGCGTCGGTCTTGTCCTTCTCCGTGATCTCGTTTAGCCGGGCTTCGAGCTCTTCGGCCTTCTTGGCTGCGGCCTTGTGGGTTTTTACTTCGTCGCGGAGCTTGTCGATCAGGGCTTGTGCGCGGGCGGCGTCGAACGTGTTGCCGTCCTTGCCGGTGTCGGCCGACGCGTCCTTGTCGGCCTCGTTGTCGGCGTCGCCGGTGTCGTCGTTGTTGTTCTGGTCGTCGGTATCAGCCATCTCGGCTTTCTCCTCGGTGGTTTCGGGGCTTCGCTCTCGCGCGAGCCGGTTACAGGTCGATGCCCGCGCGAAGTGCGTCCTTCGCTGCGCGGCGTTCACGGCGGGCCATTAGGCGGTCGAGTGCCGCCCATGAGCCTTGATTCCAGATGAGCCACTTGCGCTCGCGGCGGTGGTAGTTACGCTCGCTGCGCGCTTTCGCGAGCCGAAGCGCGGGGCCGCCCGTCATCCGCTCCATGTTTGCCCGGTCGGCAACGGATTGAGCGGGAGCGGCTGCGACGTGACGACCCACGGCCTCGTCAAAGACGGCACCGGGTACGGCCGCTGGTAATACGGCGCGCCACCGTGGACGCACTCCTGACACGCACCACAATTCGGACAACGCTTACTCATGTGATGACCTCGTACTCGGTCACAGTCGGCGCCGACACCTGCCGCCGACGCTGCACCGGCGGCACCTCCGTCTTCGGACGCTCCCCAGCCGCCCTCGCCCGAGCCGCCTGCCGTAGCCGTCTCGCATGGGCCACAATCAGGTTGCGGTCGGCACGGGACAGCGTGTCGCCGTAGTCGGCCTCGACGCTGTCGATGATCTCGTGGACGGTCTCGGGCGGGACGTCGTAGTTGGCGGTGACGGCCTGCTTGCACGTCTCGAATAGCGGCAGCTTCGCCCCGGCGCACGCGGCTGCGTAGCCGGCGTCATATCCGGCCCGCCAGCCCTGCTCGTACGCGTCTGGGCCGCCCGGGTTGATGGTCGTCTCGGTCGGGCCGAGTGCGGTTGCGTCGTCGCCCTGGATCCGGTCGGCGAGCGCCTCCGCGGTGTTGTCGCCGGCGGCGCCGCCATCGAACGCGCTCGCGATTGCGCCTCCGGCCGCCTCGGAATCCGGTGTCTGCGTCTTGCGTGGTCTACCCAAGTTGGCCTCCTCAGACCGAAGGTTTCTTTCTGTCAGGAAACTGGACGTATCAGGCTGCCCGTACTACCATCTGACTGTCAGGGTTCCTGACAGAAAAGAGGCGGGCGTGGCGGGCAAGCGAACACTCATCGGCTGGACGGCGGGGCTCCTGCTCGTCGCCACCGCTGGGTTCGCAGCCGCCGGGAACGCCGGGCTGCTACCCGACGTCCGAACCCGCATCGCAGACACGGCCGGCATCCGCGGTTTCGACGTCGACTGCACCTACAACGCGCTGTCCGGCGGGCTCGCCGTCGCCTACCCAGCCTGGAACGGCGCCCCGGCACGCGTCTACACGCGACCGTGGATCTGCACGGCAGTCAACCGGGCATACCGGAGAAGCTGGCGCGGAGCCGACCGCACCGGCAAGACCGCCTACGCGCTGCTAGTCCTCACTCACGAAGCCATCCACCTGTCCGGCTACCCGGGCGCCCGTGACGAGCGGCTCACCGAATGCGAGGCGTTGCGGCTGCTCCCCGCCGTCGCCCGCAGATTGGGCGCACCGGAGCAGATGGTTCCGACGTTGGAGATGTGGGCAGGCCAGGCGCACGCGAAGCTTGTCCGGGAGTATCCGTCCTACGGTGGCGGCTGCGAGGATTCCGGGGCGGGGCGGTGAACATTAGTCGTCGTCGTCTTCGCCGGGCCGAGTCAGCCGCCACATCTCCCCGACCGGCATGGCGCGGTCGAAAGACGTAACCTCGACATACTCGGCCATCCCGGAGTCCACCTCGTCCGGCAAAGACGGCCGCACAAGAAGATTGGGGTCTGCCCGCCACGGTGCGCGTGCGCGGCTCACTTGAACATCCCCCATTCTTGGAACACGCGCGGATCGACGTATGATTCCAGCGCGACGGTCGGGGTGTTTCCGAGCACCACCGAGACGTGTTTGCCGACCTCGCGTCGCGCCCTGTTGTACTCGGCCTGAGTTTTGGGGGCGGGCATCGAGCGCACAGCAGCTAATCCCTCCTGCGTTCCCACGCGTGTGCGGAAGTCCTTTGGAGTATACTTCTTTCCGCTGGCACCGTGTAGGTAGTCGCGTATCCGTTTGTCGTCGGTCGCGAACAGTCGGCCGCCGCGCGCAACACGCGGAGCAAGCATGTCCGCCAGCTCTTTGTCGTCGATCACGCGGTTAATAGTCGTGCCTTTTTTACCTGTGAATAGCAGCTTGATTTGTGAGCCGTTAATCGTGACGTGCTCGGCGCGGAGCGTGCTTGCGCCGTACGCCTTCACTTTCGCGAGCGTGTCTCGGTCGCTGCCGACGCGGAGGCCCGTCCGGTGGATTAGCTTAAGCGCGGCGGCCTCCTCAACCCCGGTTTTCGCGTCGGCCTGGATGCGCGGCAGGAACTTTGGTAGGTCTTTCTCGAATTTTCGGATGCGCTCGAACTTTGCGCGTGACGCGGCGGCGGTGTGCTCGGCGGAGTAGCGGTATTGCGCACGACCCTTGGCGTCGTGGCCGATCACCTGGAGCTTCGCGTTCGGGTCGGTCGCCACCCGCACGTCAGTCCATGCGGGCGGCACCTTCAGCCGCTTCAGATCCTCCGCCGTGGCCGGCCGGTACGACGCGAGGCTACAGCGGCTGCCGCACGACCATGCCTTGCGTTCGCCGGCGTGGACGCCGAGCGCGTCGCGGAGAGAGAGTTCTCGTCGGCCGTTTCCCCATTGCGGAGATTTCGTCTTGCCCACCAGGTCGGCGAGGGTTATGTCTCCACGCTCGTATGCGGCCTGCTTGCCTGGACCGAGGATTGCGCGCTGTAATCCCGGCTCCTGTCGAGCGAACCACTCTTCGCCCGGCTCGAGCGTCACACCGGTTTCCGGGACGTCCGGGAAGCCAAGCTCAGCCCACGAGCGCGTCTGCGGCAACATCGCGCAGCGGCAGGCGGGGTGGGTATCTAGGGTCTCGTCTAGCGTGTGGAACGTCCCGTGTTGTGCGATGCAGACAGGACATGTGCGTTGCGACAGCTGCGCGTGCCACAGCCAGCCCGCCATAACCCCCGGGTTCGCCCGGTACACGTTGTGGCTGGAGGCCCGGTAGGCGCTCAACACCTCGGTACGGGCGATCGTCATGGAGCGGGCCAGGTTGCCGCCCAGCGCCGACCGTGCATGACGGGCGATCTCCCTGGGGTTGCGGCCCAACGCAACCCCCATCAGCAGCTCCCGCCTGACCTTTTCGGCGGCGTCCTGACCCAGCCCCGCGAGCAGCTCTCCGAGCGGACGGCCGGAGGAGGATCGACCCACCATCTCGGCGAGCTGCTCGATAGGCAGTGCGGGCCGGAACACCTCGGCTCCGGGCGGGATGGGGCCGAGGGTCTCTTCCAGCAGTGCGAGCGCGTCTTGCCGTCCTGCGGTGAGCGCGTCTGTCTGCTCAACTGTGATACGTCGTTCCGTGAAGTCGGCGTAGAGTCGCATCTCTGCGAGCGTCTGTGCCTCTAACGATTCGAGGCGGCGGGCTTTGACGAGCCAGCCGCGGCTGATGGTTTCACCTCGGGCTTGGGCGGCTTGTATGTCGGCGCCGACCCGGTCGAGCTCGGATTTGATGGCGGCCCAGGTTTCGCCGTACCGTTCTGCGAGTTCTTTGAGCATGGCCCGGTCGGCGCGTAGCCGGGCTGCCCGTTGTGAGCGTTGCGTCTGCCTCGGGTCAGCCACGGGCAGTCTCCTCGGCTTGTCGCCGCCAGATCGGGATGGCGACGTTGGCGATCACATCGTAGGTGGCTTTCGGGTCGGCGCCATAGTCGAGGACGCAGAGGAGCCAGAGCGGGAAAGTGCCGGTGCGGAGAAGGTGGCAAAGCTGGACGCCGGTGAGGGCACGGTGCGCCTCAACTAGCCGCGGGTCAGCTGTCCTCCCCGTCATAGTCTTCCTCCTCGCGGGTCGGCCAGTCGCCATTCAGCGACTCATGCAGATACCCCGCCTCCGTCCACGTCGGCAACGGGTCACCCGACGCGTCCGCCGACGTTTTCGTCAGCCAGCGTTTCCCGCCGGTGTCCACCCATTCCGCAACCAACGTCCATCCGACAAGGACGGCGGACGCGTCGTCAAGGTCGGGCTGCGTCCCCTGGATCGCCATGCCGATCAGGCCGCGCGAGTCAGAGTCGCCGTCGTTCACCGCTGGAACCTGTCGGTCGGCGCCGTCGCCTCGCCGTTCGCCATGAACGTCTCCAAAGCCTCCTGCGCCTGCACCGTCTCGGTCGACCGTCGGATCGCCTCCTCAGCCGGATCGTACCCGCGCTCCGCAAGAATCGTATACCGCGACACGCCCGCGTCATGCTGCAGCGCGGCAACCTCCCACTGCTCCTTATCGTTCCTCGACTCGGGGTCTTTCCACTGTGAGAACGCGAGCACCTCGGCAGACGGGTCAAGGCTGACACCCTTGGGAAGCTCGCCGAACGTTTGGGCGAGCCGGAGCCCGAACAGCATGGCGTCTTCCCACACGTTGCCGAGCCACACCTGGGCCGACTCGACCTTCGCCACGAGCCCGGCCTCGGCGGCCTTCAAAGATTCGCCGGACGGCATGTCCCCGCCGGTCAGAAGGTGCAGCGGGGTGCGGGACCGGCGGGCCATCCGGGAGAGCGTCTGCTCGATCGCCTGGAGCAGCGCGGCACCGTCACCGGCCTCGAGACGGCCGAACCTCGCGTCCTTGTCCTGCGCCGACCAGATGTCGTGCGCCCGGGTGAACGTATTCGAGTCGCTAGTGACGCCGGTCGCCCAGTCTTGCGGGACAGCGACGTTGTCGCAGAACGCGTTTAAATCAAGGATCAGCTTGTTCAGCGCATCCTGGCCGGGGATCACGTTCCGCAGCTCCGACCGGCCGAGGGCATGGCCGAGCGGCTTGTTACGGAAATGGAAGACCGGGATGCCCAACGGGACGTCCGCCCCGTCGATCCACGGGACAGGCCAGCCGACGTCGCCTTCGTCCTGCCACGTCGCCCACAACGCCTCAGAGTCACCCGAAAGGGAGAAGTACTTCTCCACCCGGTCGGGGTAGTAGACGTTCAGCCGGACGATCGTGCGGCCGTCCGGGTTCTGCGGGCCGACCGTCGTCGCATGCCATTTCTTCGCGAGCCGAAGCAGCGTCTGGCCGTCGTCCGCGTAGACCGGATGGATCATCTCCGGCCGGTTGAACACATACCGGGGCCGGGCGTGCTGCGCGTCCCATTCGGCGATCAGGTAGGCGTCGCGCTTTACCAGGCAGGAGGTGTGGACGTCGGTTTGGATGGCGTCCATCCGGTTCCGCTGCCACCAGTCCGCGAACGCTTCGCCTAATGGGTCGGCGGTGGTTTTCGCGCCGGTGTCGTCCTCGGTATCTTCGGCTAGGCTCGAGGTGAACCCGGTGACGGACAGCCGTTCGGCGTACACGTCGATGATCGTTTCGCAGAAGTTCTCCGACCAACGCAGCCCGGACGCTTCCAGATACTTTTTCGCGCGGTCTGTGAGGCGGGTTTCGTGGTCGCCGTCGTAGTAGTTCTGGTAGCGCCGATAGTCGTCTCGGTTGCCGTCGATTGCGGCTGCGAGTTGGCGGATGAGGTCGTGGTTGGCGGCGGGGGTGAGGCCGTTCATGCGGAGGCCGAGCTTGCGGATCGGGTCGAGTAGCGCCACATGCTCACCTCACGACGGGACGAAGGTTGGGTTGACGAAGGCTGCCGGGGCGGGATTCGAACCTCCACCTGCGGCGCTAGGTCTTGTCGACGTACTGCGAGCCAACCAGCCGCAAATCCCCGCGGATCGTCACCGGCTCCGTGTCCGAGCTGCGCTTCGTGAAGCCGCGCACGCCGCCCGCAGCCACCATCAGATCGTTCAACGCCCACACTAACGCGTCCATACGGTCCGGCGACTCATCCGACGGCACCCAGGTCGTCATCTCAACCTCGAGCTCCGGGAACGCGCCGACATGGAACACATCCGTAGGCTTCGCCACCCCGCCTGCGACCTCGTCGCCTGGGGATGCACCGTACAGGGCTGCGATAGGCTCCGCCCGCGTCCGTTTCCCGCGGGACGCATGAACAAGCTTCACCGGCACGTTCCGGTCGACCGTCCGCAGCGTGATCTGCACCATCTCGCCGCCCTGGTTCGCCTCGGCGACGATCAAGTCAGCTTCGAAGTTGTGATAGGCGGCGACGGCGGCTTGCGCCCACGCCAGCGGGCCGCCCGACGTTGTCCGGTCGGCCAGCACATACGCCTTCCGGTGATGGTTCGACCGGCCCGCGACGATGATCCCAGCGTCGTTCGCCGCCACACCCGACGTGATGTTCGGGTCGACGCCGACAACGATCCTGTCCAGCTGCGGGTGCGTGCCGACACGGCATTCGTCGAGCCGTTTCGCCGTCCACAACGCCCCCTCGACATCCTCGAGCAGCCGGGCCTCAAGCTCCTGCAGCCCGGCACGGGTGCCCTTGAACTCGGCGATGACATGCTCGTAGAAGGTGCCGGCCAGGTTGTCGAGGTTGTCCCAGGTGGGACGGTGGACGATCACCCTCGGCGCGGTCGTCGCGAGAATGTCTTTCGTCAGCCGGTTCGGCTTCGGCGTCGTCGTCACCAAACACTGCGGCGCGTCGCCGAGACGGAGGCCAAGCAGCATGTTCGACCAGGTCGTCTCAAGGACGTTGCCGTCGCTGGCATCCTCCCATGAGGAGGCCTCGTCGCACCACGCATAGTGATGCTGCGGGCCGCGCAGCCGGTTCGGCTTCTCCGACGAGAACACCTTGAACCGTGAGCCGTTCGCGAGGAACAATTCGCCCATCGACCGGTTCCACGCGTCGTCACGGTTGCCGCCCCGCAGCTCCGACTCCCGGAGCACGCTGAGCAGGCCGGTTTCGCCTTCTACCATCGTGTCGCGGCCGTCAGCCACCGTCGGCGCGACAAGGGCGATACGGCAGCCAGGATGGAGGAGCGCTTTCTTGCGGACCCATTCGGCGCCGGTCAGCGTTTTGCCCCAGCCGCGGCCGGCCAGGATGATCCAGAACGTCCACGGCTCGCCGGCCGGCTCGCACTGCGCTTGGCGTGCCCGCCACCCCTCCCAACGGTATGCGAGCTCAGCTTTGAGCTGGTCGACCGTTACGTTTTCCGCCTTCGCCGTTCGTTCCAGCAGTTTCCGTTGCTGGTCGGCGATCAGCGAGGCGAACAACTTGAGCGGTGAATCGGTCGGCTGCGGCACGGATCTCCTCGCCCTGCATGTCGAGCGGGTCGTCGTCGATCGGCTGGAACCCGACGGCCTTCCCGTAGCCGCGTTCGGCCAGCCAGTCGCCGGCCTTCATCCGGTCAGCCAACGTGACTTTGAAGCCGGGGCCGAGCGTCTCGAGGTCGCTGTCGAAGACGGCGAGGTAGAAGTCGGCGAGCTTGTCCGGGGGGGCGATGTCACGGATGCGGCGGGCTAGTCCTTTGGCGCGTCCGCCGGGGTTGCCTGACCGGCCGGGTTTGAATCCTTTGCCGGTTACTCCACCTGTTGCAGTTTCGTTGTTTTGAACGGGTTCGGCGGTCATGCGGCTATCCAGGCGCAGTAGTCGCCGGGGTCAACGGCGACGGCGAAGATCGCCTCACGTTCGCCAGGGTCGTTTTCGGCGCGGCACAGCCGGTCGGCTGCGGAGAACCGGATGCTGGCGGGGACGTCGCGGAGGTAGACGAGCCGGGTGCGGCGCCTGTCCGGGGGTGCGGTGGGGGTAGCCAATCTCGGCCTCCCTTGACGGAGCGGAGCGGGTCGGCCCGGGGGAAGAGCCGCTTGTGGATTCGAACACGGAGAACGTTCCAGGCGAAACCGCATGGTTAAGCCAACCAGTCGCTCGAACGCGCTGGCCCTCGCATACGTGCGGGCATGAGCTGCGTTCTATGCAGGCCCGTCGAGCATCGACGGCTCGTCGGTCACGCTGCCTCCTCCGTGTACGTAGTTTCCCCCCATCTTGCGTTTCCGCCCTTGACAATCCTTCCGGTGTTGCTAATATGGGGGTACAGGTAATCGAGAGACGGAGGGATGAGATGTCCGACATCACCACTACCACCTACGCAATCACCCGCCCGTGGGGAGAGGGCGCCCGCGTCGTCTCGCATCCTCGGCTGCTCGTCACCGACGTCCCCGACGACGTCACCGAGCGCGAGCTGCTCCACTGGCTCGACGACTACGACCCCCTGTTCGACTCCGCCATGTCCGAGGACGAATGGACGCCCGGCGTGCAGCTCGCCGCCGCCGACGTGCCGAGCGTCAGGTGGCGCGGCCGTCCCGGTCGCCCCGAGATCGGCCCGGCCGTCACCATCCGCCTCGATCCGCACCTGCTCGCCGCTGTCGACGCGGAGGCGGAGCGGTCCGGCGAGTCGCGGGCAGCGATGATCCGGATGCTGTTGGGCGAGGCGTTCCTGGCCCGGCTTGCGGCGGATGCGGTCGACCGTCGCGGCTGACCACGACAGCGTTCCGGCGTTCGGGCGGCCGTCCTTCGGGGCGGCCGCCGACGTGCTGCGGGTGTCTCGGTTGCAGCCGCAGGGGAGTTGCCTCCAGCCGGTGTCGTCTTGTCCTGCTGTGGTGATGAGGATGATGCTCATGCGTCTATTGTCGCACAGGTGCCGGTGAGCTCCGATGCTTGACCGGGACGAACCCGAGCCATGACGTCGTGTTGCCGCACCCGTTGCAGGATTGCTTTGAGCCGACTGACGCTGCGCCGTGATGCTCGTACGGCGTGCATTCCGGGCACAGCCAGACCCAATGTCGTCCGGCCGGCAGCGGCGAGGCGCTCGCAAGCATCAGATTCTCCCGTCGATGATCGCGGCGATATCAGCCAGCTATTTGGGCGCACTACTCCGTCACTCGTAGGGAGGGTAGCAGCTGGTTCGGACGATCGCAAGTAGCTCATGCTGCCCGCCTTTCGTCGCGCCGGTACGGATTGATGACGTCCGGCAGAAACACCTCGCCGACGAACGCGCCGACCACGAACGACTCGGCCAGCCTGACCTTCTGCAACCTCACCCAACGGGGGACGAGCCGCTCCCGGAAATCCTGGGTTGCCGGTGTACCGTCCGGGTTTCGCAGCGTGACGGTCCGCTTGCCCTTCCGCGACGTTTTCTGGATGCGGACAATCCGGGTTTGCGCGCCCCAGTAGCCGACGAAATGGCCGAACTGGGTCGGGCCATGCTGGCGGAGCAATCCGAGGCAGCGGCCGAGCTCCAAGACTGAGGGGTGCCGACTGGCAGAGGGAAGGAGGAGGATCCCGCCGCTGTCGCCGTTACTGGTCATGGCCCGCGCTGTGCTAAAGAAGTCGTCCCAGTGGTCGAGCAGCGTACGGATGTTCTCGCGTTTGCGGCCGTCCCGGCCGCGCGTGTCGACGACGCCGAGGTCCCGTTCGACCTGCGTTTTCGTGAGTCTGCCCATGTGCCCGGTCCTTTCTCGCCGCCCTAACGCGGCCCCGAAGACTCCTGGATGGTTAACGGGTACCGCTCCCAGTTTTCGCGCTCGCCCTCCGGCACGTTGTCAAGCAGCCACTGGAGCACCGCAGACGTCGCCGCGAAGATCGGATGGCCCGGCGGATAGTCGCTATACGTCTCTCCGCGCTCAATCGACGTGAGGCATGCACCTAGGGTGCCGTCGCTGAGATTCCAGTCGGCGATGACGATATGGGCTGGGCCGTCGCTCAATGGCCACATGTCGCGCATCACGGCGACCGCACCCGCGACGCGCGGCGGCATCCCGACGACCGACACGAGATATGTGTGCTCTGGATTCACCCACGCGCTCACGCCGCCACCTGCCGTTTATCGCACTGGACAAGGTAGAAGACCACCGAGGTCTGCCCGATCGCGATGCCGATCGGGATCGCGCCATCGGGGAGCCTGATCGGCTTCTTCCCGTGCTCCCCGTACTCGACCGCCACGGAGCGGAGGTCGTAGTGGATGTCGCTCATGCTGCCTCCTTGGTGATGGACAAGAGCCTCGCGACGAGCGTCTCGTCAGCGCCTTTCTCGCGCAGCTCCAGTGCGAGTTCGTCATCGGTCAAAGCATGCCGTACGTTCCGGGTGAAACTCTCGAGCCGCTCCTCCAACGGCAAGACTTTCGACTGGCGTGCCGCCGCGAAGTCCCGGACGACGGCGCAGAAGTAGGCGGCCTGGTTCTCCGGGTGAAACCGCTCTGTGCGTCGTATAGCCTCGTCGACGAGGTGGACGGGCAGCTGCATGGCTTCGTCGCGTTGGGTTGTGGTCAAGCCGACGTTCCCGGCGAAAACCAGGAGGTTATCCACAGTGTCCACAGTTGTCGGCCGTTCGAAGGTTTTTCTTTTCCCATCCCAACCCAACCCAACCCAACCCTGGGGGGGAAGCTTGGCGGAAGATTCCTCCAACGTTCCTCCAGGATTCCCGGAATCTTGGAGGAACGGAGGGGGGATGACAGACGCCTTCGGGTACTTCGGCTTTTGATACCTCCTCCACTTCAGAAGCGCGATGTACTCCTGACCATGTGCGCTGTACAGGTGGGCCGACGAAACTTCCCGCACCACGGCGTCGCGGATCGCCTTGACCTTCTTGAGCGAGTAGTCCTTGTACGCGAAGATCTGCGCTCGAAGGTGTGCGGGGTCGGCGAGCAGCCTGCCGTCGTCGTCGGCGATGGAGAACAGGCCGATGAAGAAAACCTGCTCGTCGGGTTTGAGCCGGCCGAATACGGGGTCGGACCAGATAGTCGGCCAGATAAAGCGTTGACGTGCCACTACGACTCCGGACGCTCCGGGTTGATCCTCTCTCCTGCGTTGAGGCGTGCCGCATGCTCCTCCGCGAGCGCGCGAGCACCTTTCGATTGGTACGCCGCGACCTGCCGGCCGCAGAGGGCGCGGTCGTGGACGTAGAAGCTCGCCGCCGTGCTGCTTCGGACGGCCACGACTATGTAGCGCTCGCCGGTCACGCTGCCTCCTCTCTCGCTCATCCTGCGCTCCTTTCCTCTGGTCACGCCACAGCCTTGCGCCACAACGCCGCGAACTGCTCCGGCGTCAACGCGACCCGGAACTCGCCGCCACGCAACCGCACAAACGTCGCAGCGAACAACGCCCCGGCGTTCTCGCGTTGCCGCTCACACTCCACCGGCTTATGCCTGACCGCCGCAGCCACGTCCTTCCAGTTGCAGACCTGGACGGCCGTGTCAGGCACCCCCGTGATGTCACCGCAATCGTCTTTCCGGCCGGCGCCCAACGCGCGGCGGGCAGGCACGCCGAGCAGCTCCCGAAGCAGCCCCTGCACCTCCAGCTCGGCTGCGTCGCCTTTTCTCTTGGACGGGTTGCTCACGCCCACGTCCAGCCGCGCTCCCGGTGCAGCCGACGGTACGCACGCCGAGCAACCAGGCCCATCCGGTCAGCGTTGACGACGAAGTAGCCGAACCGGATTTCGTCGCCGTCGCCGTTGGCCTCGTAAAAGTCGAGCTGGGTGAGGGTGTCTTCGCAGAGGCGGCGTAGCCGGCGGGCGTCTCGGCGGTAGAGGTGGCCGGTCATGCGGTGGTCACAGCCGCTCCCCGGCCTCGTCGCACTCGTACAGCACCGTCAACGC
>JANLGX010000328.1 GCA_024654005.1 Gemmatimonadaceae bacterium
CTGCTGCGCTCCCGACGGCCAGTGGATGACGACGCGGTCGACCCACTCCCGCGTGCCGAGCCCGAAGTGCAGCCGCCGGTCGTTCTGGCTCGCGAAGCCCGATCCGCCATCGACGATTCGTCGTTGGATGAAATCTCCCGACTCGAGCACCACCTCCGCGCCGATCGCGCTGCGATTGCTGCGCGTGCCGACGAGCTTGAAGGCAATCCAGTGATTGGCGGTGTCGGGATAGTTGCGATACAGCGCTGCCGGCTGATTCTGGTTGGCGACGATCACGTCCACCGCGCCACGATTCGAGAGATCGGCGAGCGCCACTGCGCGGCCGTCGTACACGTCCGCCACGCCTACTTTTTCCGCCACGTCCAGCCACCCCACGACGCCGCGATTGAGGTACACGCGGGAGCGCTCGTACCCGGACAGACTCGCGTTTCCGAACGGCGGCCAGGTGGCAGCGTCCTCGAAGAATCGCGCGTTGGCGCCGGCGATCTTCGACATCGAGTACCAGTAGCTCTTTTGGGGATTCGCCGAGATGAAGCCGTTGGCGACGAACAGCTCGTTGGTGCCGTCGTTGTTGAGATCACCGAATTGTGCGCCCCACGCCCAGCCGGCGTCGGCGATCTGTCCTTCGGCGACGTTCCGGAACCGGCCCGCCTCGGGCATTTCGTTAAGGCGGAGATTGTTGTTCTGAAAGATGTAGCCGCGCTCGGAGATATTGGTGACGAACGCGTCGAGCCGGCCCCGATCGTACGCATCGCCCAGCGCTACCGACATGCCGCTCTTGGACTCGCTCTCGAGACCGGCGGTGGTCAGGACGAATCGCCGTCCGCCGTCGTTCAGATACAGCTCCTCCGGACCATAATCGTTGGCTAGATAGATGTCCGGCCATCGGTCGCCGTTGAAGTCGGCCGACGCCGCCGCCAGCGTCCAACGCGTGCTGCCGACGCCCATCTCGTCGGTCACGTCCTCGAATTTGCCGCCACTCAGATTGCGAAACAGCAGATTCTTCCCGCCGTTGGTAGCGAACTCGAAGCTGTTGTGCATGATCTTCGTCGTCGCCAGGTGCCACAGGTCGACGTCGCGGAAATACGCCGTGACGTAGAGATCGAGCAAGCCGTCGCGATCGTAATCGAGCCAGATCGCGCCGTTGCTGTTCACCCAGCGACGCAGACCGGCCCGGGCGGTGATGTCCTCGAAGCGGCGGCCATCGACGTTTCTGAACAGCGCCACGTATCCGTAGCGGTAGACCAGCACGTCCTCGCGGCCGTCGTTGTCCAAGTCGCCCCACACGGCGCCCATCGACACTCCCTCCCCCGGCCGGTTGAGATCCGCGAGTCCAACGATGGCAGCGACGTCCTCGAACGTGCCGTCGCCGCGGTTGCGGTAGAGCGCGCTGCGCTCACCAAAGCGGCTGTTGGTGAAGTACAGATCGGGCCATCCGTCGCTATCGAAATCGGCGACGGACACGGAGGCTCCCAGCGCTGCGACGTGCGGCTCGATGCTCGCGATCTTCGGATCGAAGGTCGGCCGGCGGTGCACGAACCGAATGCCGGCCGACGCGGTCTCGTCACGCAGCAGGAATCCGGGGTGCGCCGCGTCCGCCGCTGCCTGATTTGGCCCGCGATCCAGTCGCATCGCGAGCAGCAGGGCGGCCAGAAAAGGTGCGGCCATGATGACGCGCCGAACGGCCGGGCGGGGTCGGTGCAGCACGGAGCAGAGTATAGCCTCAATACACCATGGCCGCGACACACTCCCCTTCCCATGCGCGTGTTGGAGTGCCGGAGGCGGCAGCGGGTATCTTCGCCGACAGGCGGTAGGCGTTTCCCCGACAGCTTTTCCGGCCCGCGACCGCGAACGTAGGCTCCAGAATGACCGCCTCCCGACACGCTACATCCAGAGCTGACGAATGGCGGCAACGCCTGCTGTACTGTGTGGCGGGACTGCTCCTCTTCGAGACGCTGACCGGCCTCGGCATCTATCTACTGCCGTTCAGTGTGCCCAACCAGTGGATGGTGGTATTTCATACCCTGGCCGGGTTGGCCTTCGTGATCCCCTTCGCCTGGTACCAGGCGCGCCACTGGAAGCTGTATCGGTCGATCCGAGTGTCGCACGTGGTGCTCACCGGCTATTTCGCGATGCTCGCCACGATCGTGCTCATCGTTTCTGGGCTGGTTCTGACCTACGAGGCGATCTTCGCGCCGCGCATCAGCCGGGGGTGGGACCTCGCGCACATCTGGGCCACGTTTGGCTTGATCGCGTCCGTGCTGCCGCACGTCGGGACGCTGATCGTCCGCGCTGCTCGCGCGAAGGGGGGAGCAATCGGTGGCACGCTGCACGCCGCGTCACGTCGCTTTGAGTACGTCAGCGTTCTGCTCACCGCTGCTCTCTTCATTCCAGTTATCGTGGCGTCGGTCGTGTACCGCCCGCCCAAGCTGAATAATCAGTTCCCGAAGGACTACAGCTACGTGTTCGGTCCGCAGCGGCCCTTCGCGCCAAGTCTGGCCCGCACCGCGAGCGGGGGCGCGTACGATGCGCGATCGCTCGCCGGCTCGGAGTCGTGCGGCACGGCGGGTTGTCACAAGACGATCTATGACGAGTGGGCGGTGAGCGCTCATCGCTATTCCGCCATGGACCCCGCTTTTCAAAAGGTGCAGACAGTGATGGCGGAGCAGAACGGGCCCGAATCCACCCGTTACTGCGGGGGATGCCACGATCCGATCTCGCTCTTCTCCGGGACGAAGAACATCTTCGCCGAAGATCTCACGAGTCGCGCGGGTTATCAGGAAGGAGTCTCATGCGTCGCCTGCCACGCAATCAAGAAAACGGACGTGAAAGGGAATGCGGCGTATGTCATGTCGCAGCCAGAGCGCTACCTGTTCGAGCTGACTGCCGGCGCCGTACCTCGAGCCGTGAGCGACTTTCTCATCCGGGCGTACCCACGCCAGCACGTCCAGTCACTCCAGCACAAGCTCTTCAAGAGCCCGGAGTTTTGCGCGGCCTGCCACAAGCAGTTCATCGATGAAGAGATCAATCACGTGGGGTGGGTGCAACTGCAGAATCAGTATGACAACTGGCGCAAGAGCCGCTGGAATCACGGAAAAGATCCACGCAAAACCATCGAGTGCCGGGAATGCCACATGCCGCTCGCAGCATCCAACGAGCCCGGCAGCGGCGACGATCTCGATTACAACCGCTCGCCCAACGACGGCAAGCACCGGTCCCATCGCTTCCTCGGCGGGAATCAGTTCATTCCGCTCGCGCTCAAGCTTCCCGGAGCTGAGGAGCATGCGCGCCTCACCGAGCAGTGGCTGCGCGGAGAGATCGATATCCCCGAGATCGCGGACAAGTGGCGCAGAGGCCCGGCCGTCCCCGTCGAGGTGACGGCGCCGGCGACCGCGCGACCGGGCGCGCCGATCACAATTCGGGCGATGCTCACGAACAACAAGGTGGGGCACGACTTCCCGACCGGACCACTCGACATCATCCAGGCCTGGGTCGAGCTCAGCGTGACCGACCAGGCCGGCCGCGTTGTCTTCCAGTCCGGACAGCGGGATTCGGCGCACTTCATCGCGCCAGGAAGCTTCATGCTCAAAGCAGAGCCGGTGGACGAAAACGGCAACCTCATCGACCGGCACAATCTCTGGGAAATGGTGGGCGTGCGGTATAGGCGTTCGCTCTTTCCGGGGTTCTCGGATCAGGAAACATTCACCTTCGCGTGTCCGGACGCCCCTGTCACCGAGCTGCACGTGACGGCGCGGCTCATGTACCGGAAGGCAGACCAGTATCTCCTCAACTTCCTGTTCGGGGAGGAATCGGGAATCACGGCTCCCATCACCGTTCTGTCCGAGGATCGCAAGACGATCCGTGTGCGGACTGACGGTTAGGAGGATGCAGGAGTGACGCGGCGAAGACGACTGTTGTTTCTTGCCTCCGCCGGCGCTCTAGTGTTTCTCACCGCGGCCAGTACCGCTGCGCTCCGCTGGCGCGGCCAGGAGCGGAAGTACCAGCCCGGTGAGGATCGCGAGGGCATCACCTCGGAGCTTGCGCGCGACCTGCCGGAAAACTATCCGCGCGTCACTTTCACGGATGTCACTCGATCCGCGGGAATCGAGTTCGTGCACTTCAGCGGAAAGCGGTCGTCGCAGCTGCCGGAAGACATGGGTTCCGGCGCCGCCTGGGGTGACTATGACAACGATGGCTGGATGGACCTCATGGTCGCGAACGAAGTCGGTCCGCTCACCATGGCCGAGGACGAGCGCCGCCGGTCGCCGGCTCGCGCACGGCTGTACCACAACGACCACGGCACGTTCAGCGATGCGACCGAGAAAGCGGGAATCGACTTCCGCGGCTGGGGAATGGGAGTCGCGTGGGGTGACTACGACAACGACGGACACGCCGACCTCGTTCTCACCGCGTACGGACGGAACGTTCTGTATCACAACGACGGAAACGGCACCTTCACCGACCGCAGCCTCGTGTCGCGGATCGGCGCGCCAGTCGGATTCTGGACGGGTGCCTCCTGGGGTGATTACGACCGCGACGGATTTCTCGATCTCTACGTCACCGGGTACGTGAAGTACAGCCGGCCCGAAAACAGGAGCGTGGAGGGAGGGTACGATATCGAGAATCCCGCCAGCATCAACCCGTCGTCCTTCCCTCCCGAGCGCAATCTGCTCTTCCGGAACGATGGCAATGGAACCTTCACTGAAGTCGGAGCAGTGGCAGGCGTCGCCGACGTCACCGGGCGTGGCCTGTCAGCCGCGTGGGCGGATTTCGACGGCGATGGCTGGCTCGATCTCTACGTGGCCAACGATCGGTCGGACAACGCGCTCTTCCGCAACCTCCGCAACGGCAGGTTCACCGACATAAGTCACTCGGCACGAGTCTCGGACTACCGTGGTTCCATGGGGATCGCGGTCGGGGATTGGGACAATGATGGGGCGCAGGATCTCTTTCTGACCCATTGGCTCGCGCAGGAGAACGCACTGTACACGAACCAGCTCAGCGAATCAAAGAAGCGGCTCACGGGCGGTGACGTTTCCAGGCTGACTTTCATGGACGAGGCGGACCGCGCAGGCCTCGGACAGATCTCGCTCGACTTCGTCGGCTGGGCGACGTCATTCATCGACTACGACAACGACGGCAAGGTAGACCTTTTCATCGTGAACGGCAGCACGCTGCAGGACAAGAGCGATTCCACGCGCCTGGTGCCGATGCGCAACCAGCTGTTCTGGAACCAGGGGCGCCGAGCTGGATTCTTCGACGTGTCACGAGCGGCAGGCGCGACGTTCGGAAAAGACTTCGTAGGGCGCGGCGCCACCTTTGCCGACTACGACAACGATGGCGACGAAGACGTCTTCATCGTGAACCATGGCGGACCCGGTATCCTGCTACGCAACGACGGAGGCAATCGCAACCACTGGCTCCAGGTCGAGCTGCGTGGCACGAAGTCCAACCGGCAGGGACTGGGCGCCACCGTTCGCGTGGTCGTGGGCGACACGACTCAGACGCGGCAGATCGGGGCGCAAAGCTCATATCTGTCGCAAAACAGTCTCATCGAGACGTTCGGACTCGGAGCCGCAACGCGAGCCGACACCGTCGAGGTGCTCTGGCCGGCCGGCGCGCGTGTCGTGCGCACCGGTGTGTCCCCGAACCAGCGCCTTCTCATCACCGAGAGCGAGACGGCGGGGATCGATCGGATGCAAGTGCGGGATTTCTGGAGACTGTATCGCGAGGCCACCGCGCTTCGAGTGGCGCGCCGGCCGCAGCGCGCTTCCGACGCATACGCGCGGGCTCTCGAGCTCAATCCGGGCCACGAGGATGCTCTCTACTACTACGGCAGCATGCGCCTCGACCTCGGGGATTTCGCCGGAGCAGCCCGCGCCTGGAGGGCGCTCGCCGCGGTCAACCCCTCGAGCGCGCGCGCACACTCCGAGCTGGGCTCGCTGTACCTCTGCCTCGAAGCCGGGGCGCCCTTCCAGCTTGACTCCGCCGAGCAGCACATCGCGCGTGCCCACGAGATCAACAAGGAGGAGACCGGGCCGCTCGTCCGGCTCGGCGAAGTGGCGCTGCTGCGCGATGATCTCGCCGCTGCCAAACGCCATTTCGAGGCCGTGCTCATTACACACCGCGGCAATGGCCTCGCGCGGTTCTATGCCGGATACGTGGAGTGGAAGAACGGCAACACCGCACTCGCGGAACAGCAATTCGCGCGCGCCGTCGCGCCCGCCGAGAGCGTTACTCCATCCGTGCAGCCGCCCGGTGAAGGCGATACCAGGCGGGGTACAGCGGCACTCGTTGCCGGGAACCAACGTTGCGGAGAGCTACGCACGCTCGTGCAGCGGCTGCGAACAGCCGACGCGAAGCGCGACATGGTGACGCGCTACAGCGAGCTGAACAGCCTGCTCTCCATTCTCCGAGCGAGAGCACGCTGAGCCGGCCCTCACCGGCCGCAGCCGAGCCGGTCATCAACGCCGGCCCACGTGGCGGGTGTTGTACTGGCGCAGATAGTTCTGGTGCGCCGCGTCCGTCGGATACTTATCCGCCGCCGCGTACGGATACGACTCGATCTGATGGAAGGGAAGCGGAGCGACCGTCGTACCGAACGCCGTGTTCAGATCGGAGTCCTTGAGCCAGCCGTCCGTGTAGAGCAGGAAGTCGCGCTTCCACCCCGGCGGGAGCGAGCTCCCCGAGCTGGCGTCGAACTGAATGGTCGCCTCATCCCCGGGAGCCATGATCACGTACATGTCGTCGGGCTTCCGGAGCAGCGGCAGCACGTCGCCGAAACGCGTGAAGGCGCCCTCGATTGGTCGCCAGAGTGACTCCATCGTCACTTCGTCGTAGGCGAGCCAATACGGCCCATACCGACCGCCCTTGCGGTACATGCGCGAGAAGCCGCGGAAATGGAGATCGGCCGATACGGGCGCCAGCGTCGTGATCCTGACGGAGCTGTTTGCGAGATTACGAGCGACGAACGCCTCATCCCAGTAGATCTGCATGGTCGTGCGAATCCGCACGTGATGATCCGCCGTCGGAAACTTCCCAGCCAGATCCACCACGATCGTCTTGTCCTTGCCGGAGGGGAAGCTGATGTTCGCGATCGCGGTGCGCCATCGGCCCTTCGCGTCGCGCACCTCGATTGAAGGAGCGACGACCTTGATCGAAGATTGCTGCGAAAGTGCGACGTTGATGCTGGCGTCGGTGGGATAAATCCAGCCCCGGAGGAACAGGAACGTACCGGTGTCGCCCGCAGCGTGGCCCAGATCGAGGATGAGATCGTGCGACTCGACCACTCCCTGATACCGCGTGGGCGTGAGGTTCGAGACGTACACGTCGTCGCGCTCGCGCAACGCCGGGAGAACGTCGTGGCCACGTTCATCAGTCGCGGACAGTGGCAAGTAGCGCCGCCCGATCTGGAAGAGCCGGAGGCTCACCGGTCCAGGCGGGACGAAACGCTCGTCCACGAACACGTCGACCGAATCCGCGTGGTCGACGGCGAGCAGCTTGACCTCGTCGGCGTACGCTGTCTCCCAGAGCTCATCCGTGAGCTGAAGGATGTAGCGCCCGTCGCGCGGCGCAAGCGCATCACCCGGAATGCGGAAGTATTCCTGCGACGCGCCCGCGGGAGCGAGTGCGTTCGTCATGCCGCTCATGATGCCGAGCGGCATTCCCAAGGCGCTGCGCCACATCGCATCGGTCACGAACCGGAATCGCTTCCCGTCCCACGCATACACAGAGGGACACGACCCCTTGAGCATTTCGCTCTCGACGACGTCCTGGTCGGATCCGGGGAAATTGACGGTCTGCGGCACGCCGTTAGGCCACTCCACGCGGAGAACATCGGCCTTGAGATGCCGTCCCAGGCCGAAGTGCGTCGTGCGGCCGGTGGCGACGCGTGTCTGGTAGATCTCGCCCGCTCGAAGCTCCAGCCTCGCACCGATCCCGAACGCGTTATTCTTGCCACTGCCGGTGCGCAAGGCTTTGAGCTCCACATTCACCGCGAGGTTGCTGTTCCCGAAATCGTTCCGCAGCAGCCGCGCCGCGCCGGCGGCGTCGATCAGCACCAGATCCTGGTCGCCATCGGCATCGACGTCCGAGACGGCGAGCGCGGAGGCCCCGGCCGTCCGGACCACAGCCGGTATCAACGTGGACCGGTCGAGCAACCTGCCGGTGCCGTCGTTCCGAAAGAGAAACACCCCCGGAGCATCGCCGCGCCCGATCGGTACGCCCACCACCACGAGGTCCAGCCAGCCGTCGTTGTCGTAGTCGACGAACGTCGCCGCCAATCCCGCCGCGGAGCGGGCCGCCCGCATTGCCGGACTCGAGCGGCGGTCGCGGGTGAAGGTGCCGTTGCCTCTGTTGAGCCAGAGTGCCGGTTCGCCGCCATTCGTGCTCGCGACGAAGAGATCGAGGAAGCCGTCGTTGTTGTAATCCCCCGCCGCCGCGGCCCCCGATCCGCCACCGCTTTCCAGTCCGGTCGCCGCCGTCACGTTGTTGAAGCGCTGTGCGCCGCTGTTGCGCAGGAGGGCGTCGCTGCCATCCTGGTTCGCGACGAAGATATCGGTGCGTCCGTCGCCGTCGAAGTCGCCGAAGACGGCGTCGCGTGCGTCGCCGCCGCCGGCGAGACGGAAGCTTGCCGTCGCCTCGGTGAAGGTCCCGTCAAGATTGTTGCGGTACACCGCGCGCTGACCGCCTGCGAAGAGAAGGATATCCAGTTCGCCGTCGTGATCGAGGTCGAGGAAGAGCGCCTTGCGCGCTCCCCGGACACCGGCAACTCCGGCTTTCGCCGCCAGCTCCACAAACGTCCCGTCGCCGCGGTTGCGGAACAGGTAACCGCGTCCCTCCCCGCCGACGGCAAAGAGATCCAGCCAGCCATCGTTGTCGTAGTCCGCGAAAGTGGCGTACGCGGCGCCCCGCGGAAGGGAGATGCCTGAGCGTTCGGTGACGTCTCGAACGAAGCCGCCCTGAACACGATGGAGATGGGCGACGGACCTCCGTAGTGCGGGCGACCACGTCGAGACGAAGAGGTCGTCCTGGCCGTCGCCGTCAACATCGCCAGCCGCAAGGGCAGTCGGCCCGTCCTTCCCCTCTGGCGCAGCCGCCGCTCCGGTACGGCTCTCCGCGCCAGGGAGACCCACGTCGTTTGTCGCATCGCTGAATTTCGCCAGGTCGACCGTCGCTCGGTCTCGTACCTTCCCGCGCGAAATGAAGCCTCTCGGCGCAAAGGTCAGAACGGGACGCCCGGCGATCGGACCGTCAGTCCATTTCACGTCCTCGAGCGACGCCTGATACGGCGCCGTGACCTCCATGAGACCGAGGAAGCGGTCGAGGGTCGTCCGCGATTCTGCGAGTCTTCCCGCGCGCAGTAGCTGAATCGTGCTGTCGAGATGCGTCCGTGCCTCCCTCGGAGGCTCGGGGGGTATCCGCCGCACCTCCTCCAGGTGGCGAACGGCGCTGTCCGCTTCGCCCCGCCGCGCGAGCGCATCCACGAGCCTCAGTCTTGCCACGAGATTTGCCGGCGCCAGCGCGAGCACGTCCCGCAGCCGGTCTTCGTACCTACGGGCCGACGCTCTGTCGCTTTGCTGCGCCTCGAGCTCGGCGAGCGCATACAGCACGTGAGCATTGCCGGCAGTGTCGCGTCGAAGCCCCTCAAGCATTGCGCGCGCGTCAGATGGACGTCCCGTCAGCGAGTAGACCCTGGCGAGCGCGAGACCGACCTCGACGCCGGCCGGATCCAGTTTGCGGGCACGGCGCAACTGCTTCTCCGCCTCGGCGTAGCGGCCGGCTTGCAGAAGGGTGAGTCCGAGGTAGGCGTACCCCGCGGGATCATCCGGCGCGAGCTCGATGAGCCTTTCGAACGCGGCTTCAGCCTCCGGCAATTGGTTGCGCTGGAGATGACTGAGTCCCAACGTCCGAGTTGTGTAGAGCTCTTCCACCGACGCTCGCTCGGACCGGCAAGCGGTGACTCCGGCGCTCAACGCGGCGCCCAGGAGGACAACGCAAGCTCGCCTGGCCAGCAGGATCATACGCTCCTCAGTGAAGTGATTCCGGTGTGAGCCTCTTCCCGTCGAGCCGCGGTTCGGGCCAATTTACCCGGTCCTGCAGCAAGGGGCATACTGCTTCAAGAACCTTGAGCTGAGAGAGGCGCACGTGACCAGCTTACTTGCGACGTGGGACTGGGTAATCATCGCGATTTACTTCCTGCTCGTCTTTGGAGTCGCGATCTGGGCGACGATGCGGGAGCGCGCTAGCCGCGAGACTTCGACCGACTACTTCCTGGCCGGGCGCGACGCCGGCTGGTTCCTGGTGGGCGGCTCCCTGTTCGCCTCCAACATCGGCTCGGAGCACCTGGTCGGACTGGCCGGTACCGGCGCGGCAAGCGGCCTGGCCGTGGCCCATTTCGAGGTCCTCGCCTCCCTGATCCTGCTGGTCCTCGGCTGGGTCTTCGTGCCGTTTTATCTCTCGAGCCGCGTCTTCACCATGCCGGAATTCCTCGAGCGCCGGTACTCGGAAGGCGCTCGCTGGTACCTCGCGGTGATCTCCATCATCGGGTATGTGCTCACCAAGATCTCCGTTACGATAGCCGCCGGCGGCATCGTGTTCGAGGCGCTCATGGGGATTAACTTCTGGACGGGAGCCCTGATCGTCGTGGTGATCACCGGCGTTTACACCATCTTCGGCGGCCTTCGGGCCGTGCTCTACACGGACCTGCTGCAGATGTTTGTCCTGATCGGGGGCGCAGTCGCGGTGACGCTGATCGGGCTGTCGGCGCTTGGAGGCTGGGGCGCCATGACCGAAACCGTCGGTCCGGAATTCCTCGACATGTGGAAGCCGGCCTCGCACCCCGACTTCCCCTGGACGGGCATCCTCCTCGGGGCGCCGATACTCGGCGTCTGGTACTGGTGCACCGACCAGTTCATCGTGCAGCGCGTGCTCGCGGCCCGCAACCAGGATCACGCGCGGCGCGGAACTGTGTTCGCGGGCTACCTCAAGCTGCTGCCGCTCTTCATCTTCGTGATACCGGGCGTGATCGCGTACGCGCTGGCGCAGCGCGGCCAGCTGGTACTCAATACGCCGGATCAGGCGCTGCCGACTCTGGTCGCGACGCTGCTGCCGGTCGGCGTGCGCGGGCTGGTGGTCGCCGGACTGCTGGCCGCGCTCATGAGCTCCCTCTCATCGGTGTTCAACTCGACCTCAACGCTCGTCACGCTCGACGTGTACAAGAAGCTCCACGCCACGGCTTCGGAGCGCCAGCTCGTGCTGGTCGGGCAGGCCACGACCGCGGTGCTCGTCGGCCTGGGGTTGCTCTGGATCCCGCTCATGAAGCTGATCTCCGGCCAGCTCTACCAGTACATCCAGAGCGTGCAGGCGTACATCTCCCCGCCGATCGCGGCGGTGTTTTTGATCGGCGTCCTGTGGCAGCGGGTGAACGCGAGCGGAGCCATGGCCGCGCTGCTGACCGGTTTCGTGCTGGGCATGGGGCGCCTGGTGGCCGAAATCAACAAGCCCAAGCTGGACGGGCTGCTCTTCGCGTATGCCGACGTGAACTTCCTGCACTTCGCCGTCATGCTGTTCGTTATCTGCGCCGTGGTCCTGGTGGTGGTCAGCCTGCTCACTCCCGCTCCGGCCGCGGACAAGGTGGCGGGCCTGACCTTCACCACACGGACGCCGCCCTCGGAGGAGGAAACGCGCCGGGGCTGGCGCCACGCCGACCGGCTCCTCAGCATCGGGCTGGTGGCCTGCGTCCTGATGGTGTGGCTCTATTTCCGGGGGTGACGACCGCCCCGGATTAGGTTGAGGGCAATGCGCCCGTAGCTCAATTGGATAGAGCATCAGACTTCGGATCTGAGGGTTGGGGGTTCGAGCCCCTCCGGGCGCATCCGACATCAACCATTAGCGCCGCGACATGAGCAGTGGTCTCCTCCTGGTACTGCTGGTTGCGTCCGCTTTCGTGGCGGCGCACTTCGCCTTCGAGCGCCTCGGGAAACGCTTCCTCATCGTGTCGGGCGCGGAGTATCTCGCGCTCGGCATTCTGCTCGGGCCGCAGATATCGGGGATCTTTACTCCGGCTCTGCTGGACAGCCTCGCGGCGTTCCCGGCGCTGGCGCTCGGCTGGATGGGGGCGATCATCGGGATGCGTTTATACCTGCCGGAGCTCATCAAGATTTCCGGCTTCACCTACCGCATCGCGCTCGCTGAGTCGCTCCTCACGGTGGCGGTCGTGTTCGCGCTCGAAGCGTTCGCGTTCATGTGGTTGTTCGACATTTCGCTGCTGCTCGCGACGCCCCCGGCGCTCGCGCTGGCCGCGATCGGGGTGTCGTCTTCGCGCGAGACGTACGAGATCGTATCGCGCCACCTCGGCGAAGGGAGGTTCGTCACGCAGCTCGACGTCTCCACGACGATCAATAACTTCGTCGCCGTGTTCACATTCGGCTGTCTGCTGGCCGCGTTCCACGCCAACCCGACCGGAGCCGTTCGGCCGCTCACCGCGACCGAGTGGGTGGTGCTCACCGCGGGGATCGGCCTGATCGGCGGCGCGCTTTTCCATCTCTTCCTGGGGGCGGAAGAGAACATCGATCGGTTGTTCGTGGCGCTCGCCGGCGCGCTGATTCTCGTGAGCGGAGCCGCGGCCTACCTCGGATTGTCGCCGCTGCTCGCCGCTCTGTTCTTCGGCTTCATGCTGGTCAACACGTCGCGCAACCGGATCGAGATCGCCGCGGCGCTGACGCGCGTCGAGCGACCGCTCTATTTCGTGCTGCTCATCTTCGCGGGCGCGACCTGGCAACCGAGCCTGCGCGCGTGGGTCGCACCGGTGGTGCTGTTCATATTCGCGCGGGCTGCCGCCAAGATCGGCGCCTCGCGGCTGAGCGCCCGAATGGAGGGCGCGCTGCCGACGCTCGGTCCGAGCTGGGGCCTGGCGATGCTCGGCCAGGGCGGCGTCGCCGTGGCTCTCGGGATCGACTACCTGCAGCAGGATCACTTCGCGTTCACGCACGTCGTCTTCACCGCGGTGGTGGCGTCGGTGCTGCTGACCGACATGAGCTCGGCGCGGATCGCGCGGAACGTCTTCGCGTCGATTCCCGAGCCGGAGGACGCACGGTGAGGCGCGCGCTGATTCTGGTGCTGCTGCTGGGGGGAGTGCGACTCGTGCTTCCGTTGGGCACGGGTGCGAAAGCCGCCCCCTACGCGCTGCTGACTCTCGGCTTCCTCATGCTTGCGGCTTACACCGTCGCCGAGATCGCTACGGCCTCCAAGCTGCCCCGCGTCGTGGGTTATCTGCTCGCGGGCATGCTGTTCGGTCCGTCGCTGATGAACATCGTGACGGTGGAAGCCTCGGCGACGCTCGCGCCGGTGACGTCGCTGGCCATCTCCCTCATCGCCTTTCTCGCCGGAGCGGAGCTGCGCTGGAGCGAGGTCCGCGACAGGATCGGCGGCATACTCAAGATTCTCGTGTCGGAGTTGTCGCTGACGCTGGTGCTGGTGTTCGCGACCCTCGTCGCTTTGCGGAATTTCGTTCCGTTTCTCGAGGACACGAGCTGGACCGAGACCTTCGTGTTCTCGCTGCTGTTCGCGACGATCGCGATCGTGCATTCGCCGGCCGTGACGCTCGCGATCCTGTCGGAGACCAAGGCCCGCGGTCCCCTGGCGCGAACCGTTCTCGGCACGGTTCTGATCTCGGACGTGGCCGTAGTGCTCGCCTTCAGCACGGCGCTGGCGGTAGCGCAGGCGGTGGCGCCCCCGGCCGGGTTCGGCGCCGCCGTGACCGCCGGGACGGTAGCATGGGAGCTGCTCGGCGCGATCGTCGTCGGCGCGGCGCTGGGGGGCGCGGTATCGCTCTACCTCCGCTTCGTGCACAAGGAGCTGTTCCTATTCGCCCTCCTCGTGACGTTTCTCGGGAGCGAGGTCGCGCGCATGCTGCACGTCGAAGTTCTGCTGACGCTGCTCACCGCCGGCTTTGTCACCGAGAACCTCAGCCGTGAGCAGCTCGGGCTGGCCCTGCGGCACGCGATGGAGCGCGCAGCCGATCCGGTGTTCGTCGTTTTCTTCGCGCTCGCCGGGGCGTCCATCCGTCTGGAAAGCCTGGTGGACATGTGGCTGCTGGTCATACCGCTCGTACTGGTGCGCGCCGCGGGAATCCGATACGGCTCCGGCATCGGCGGGAGGTGGGCGAAG
>JANLGX010000330.1 GCA_024654005.1 Gemmatimonadaceae bacterium
GTGCTCGGCACCTTGCCGGCACTCGACGACGAGATTTTCATCTCGCCGACGCAGTGGGGTGAGTTTCAGCTCTGCAAGCGCAAGTGGGGGCTGAAGAACATCGGCAAGGTGTCGACGCCGCAGCACGCGTCCGCAGCGCTCGGTGAGCGCGTGCACAAGCTGCTCGAGGCCTGGCTCGAGCACGGGACGATTCCTGACGACTCCACGGTCGAGGGCGCGATCGCCGTCAGTGGCATTCAGCACTGTCCGTCTCCGAAGACCGTGCTCGTCGAGCAGTGGATCACGGTCCCGATGAAGGGGTACACCTGGCGCGGCCGAGCGGACGTGATGGGGCCCGAGCTCGAGCCGCCGCTCATCCACGACCACAAGACCACGGCGGACATGAAGTGGGCGAAGAGCGAGGCCGAGCTCCTCACCGATGTGCAGGCCGTGGTCTATGCGTTCGCGCTCATGCTCCGACTGCCAGGAGGCCCTCGCCCGGTGCGCGTCCAGTTCCTTTTCATGCAGACGAAGGGGGCGAGAAAGGCGAGGCTCGTCAGTGTGGTTCTGACGCCGGATGACATCGAGCGCGAAATGGCTAGGATCGATGTCGTCGCTCAGGAGATCGTACGTACTCGCAGAACCGTTACTGATCCTCTCACTCTTCCGCCGAGCATCGACGCGTGTAGCGCGTTCGGCGGCTGTCACTACGCAACTTCTGGTCACTGTGATCTATCCCCTTCCGACTACCTCCACGCGCGAGAGAAACAGGCAGAAATGGCAACCGTACACTCCATGCTCGCAGGTCTGAACGTCAACCCGCCCGCACCGCCGCCGCTTCCGCCGGTGTCGTCCGAGACGCCGCTCGAGGGCGCCCCGCCGCAGTCCGCTGCGCCGCTCGCTGCGTCGCTCGCCGCTGCCCCGCCGATCGCGCCCGCTGGCGGTCTGCTCGCCGCCCTGACGGCCTTGGGCCCGCCGCCCGCCGCTGGGCCCCCGCCGCCGCCCCCGGCGCCCGCTGCGCCGGGGTTGCTCGCGCTGCTCGGGGCGCAGGCCGCTGCGCCCCCGCCCCCGCCCCCTGCGGCCGCTGCGCCCCCGCCCCCGCCCCCGCCGCCGCCCCCTGCGGCTGCTGCTGCCCCGCCGCCGCCCCCGCCGGCCACGCCGGCGCCCACGCTGTCGCTCGTCGGCGGCGGGCACGCGACGCGGACCACGCCGCGCATCCCGAACACGCAGGAGGTGCACACGGTCTCGCTCGAGACGCGCGCACAGCTCGTGGTGTCGCTGCTCGACAGCGGCACGCCCGCGGCCGACGTCGTGGCCGAGATGCACCGCATCGTGGGTGAGTTGTGAAGATCGAAGCGCTCTGGAACACGATCGACGGCTATGCAGCTACGAGCGTCCGTCGGAGCAAGGAGGCGCAGCTCGCACGAGAGCGCCTGCGCACGTCGATCGACACCGAGCTCGATCGTCTCTACAGGGTCGAGGCGACTGCTGCGACGACCTGCCCGCGCGAGATGACCGATCGCTACGTGGCGGCATCCGAGAAGCTGGCCGAGTGCGCGAAGATAATGCTGATCGAAGCGCTTTCGCGCGGCGCCTCAGAGTCGAGCGCCAGGGAGGCG
>JANLGX010000332.1 GCA_024654005.1 Gemmatimonadaceae bacterium
CGCCTTCACGTCGGATGTGCGCAGATACCCGAAGACACTGGCCAATCTCAACACCCCGCCCGACGGGACCGAGCAGGATGTTCTCAACAAGGCCTTCGGCGACGTGCTCATCAACAAGTGGAGAGGTCCTTATCTCTCCAAGGCGCTGTCCAGCGGCGGCGACTTGCCGACCGGGTATGGCGCGAACATCACGGGTGATTTCGCGGCGAGCGACGCCAACAAGTACAACGGCATTCAATACGTGACGATTTCGATCAGTCCCCTGACCGAGGCCGAGTTCAAGAACATTGATCAGATCATTGACGAGACCGCCAACTCCAATGACGGCCAGCTGCGCTTCTCGGGAACTTCGAAGTCCGGGACCGCTACCTATTACGCCGTGCCGATTCAATAAGCTGTCACGAAAAAAGCTGTCACGAAAATTGCTTTTGCTTCACGACCGTGTCCGGCTATGCCGGAGCCCGAGCTCTCCAACGCCAGATTGAGGCGATCATGAATATCAGAAATACCCGCGGCTTCACGCTTCCCGAAGTTCTCGTCACCCTGGCGATAGTTGCTACCCTGGCCGCGGTGCTTATGCCCGCGCTCAACAACCAGCTCTCGAAGGGTGATTCGGGACGCGTTTCGAGCGACCTGGTTGCGGTGCAGACGGCCGTCGGCGCGTTCGCGTCCGACGTGCGCCGGTATCCGTCGACGCTACTCCAGCTCAAGAGCACTCCTACCGGGAACGACATTCTCGCAGCTTCGTTCGGCAGTCTGGCGGCGAAGTGGAGGGGGCCGTACCTCTCCAAGGATCTGGGCACTGGCAACGCGATGCCAACAGGCTATGGCGCCACCATCTCCGCTGCGTTCGACAGCACGACGTACAACGGCATTCCCTATCTGACGATCCACATCACCGGCCTCACGACAGCCGAGTTCGAGAACATAGATCAGATTCTCGACGAGAAGGCGAACTCCGAGGCGGGGCAGTTTCAGCTGAGCGGGACAACTGCGGTATTCGCCGCAGTGCCTATCCAGTAGCCATTCCAGCGAAGAGCACAAAAAACCGCGAGCGGAAACGCTCGCGGTTTTTTTATGCCATGTCGGTGCGCCGGATCAGGGGGGCGAGTTGTACGTGATGAAAATGGGCGAGCCGCCCCGCGAAAAGTCTGCGTTGTAGTCGAGGACCTTGTCGACGCCGGCCGCGGAAGTGTAATCGAGCGTCACGCGGAAGGTACATCCCTCGACGTGATCGATCTCGAAGGACCGGATGGACCCACCGGCTCCGCGGAGCGTAAAGCGATCCTTCTTGATCTTGTCGGGTGACCAGCATCCATCGCCGGCTTTTGCCGACGCGGTTGCCGCGCTCGCGGCTGCTCCTGAGCCGTAGGTATCCGAGCTCAACAGTTCTTTCGCACCTACGGCACCTATGGCACCGACACCAATCGTCACCAGCGCCAGCGCGACAGCCTTCATATGCATTCCCCTGAGTCTGTCAATGCCGTTAAGCTAGCATTCCCTGTATGGACCGCAAGGGCGGGAGTCGAAAACACTTGTAGTGCTACCGGTCAGGAACGGTCAGCCGTCTCGATCGCACGATGAATTCCGCCAGCTTCGGGCTGACGCCGAACCGAGCGGCGATCACGCCCGCGGTCGCCGTATTCACATTTACGGGTACCTGATAGAACACCGATTCGGGCCACGGTTTTTCCGGCTCGCCCTCGATCGTCAGGCCGGCCGCGTCGATCACCGAGAGCAGCGCCTCAACCGCCGGCACGTTTTCGAAGTGCACCGCGACCGTTCCGCGGACCGTGCTGTCCAGCACCACGCTCACGCCCGCGATCTGCGCCAGCGCGGGGATCAGGAGACGCACATCCGCCTGGGAGGCGCTAACCGTCACGCGCGGCCCCGCGCTCGGCGGCTCGCCGGGGGCAGGCGGAATGGTGGTGATGCTCAGCCGCTCGACCGGCAGAGACGGGAGCTCTGCGTCCACGGGCGGAAGCGGCTTCAGGGCAGGCGCGCAGGCCGCCGACAGGATGGACAGTACTGCTACGGCGACGCGTTTCATGGCGACAGGGCCGCCAGCCGACCCCGCACGAGCTGCTGCAGCTGGGAGAACCGGCTCCCAGCCGTCGACAGGAACAGTCGGTATTCGCGCGCGGCTCCCGCGCGGTCGTTCTGCTTCTCCAGGACCCGGCCGAGCTCGTAGTGCGCTTCCGCGAGGGCGGGGTCGGCGCGCAGGGCGTCCTCCAACAGCTTCCGCGCATCCGCTGGTGCGCCGGCTTCGTGCAGCTGGATCGCGAGATTGACTTTGGCCCCGCCGTTCGCGGGATCGAGCCGCACGGCTTCCTGCAGCGCGATGATCGCCTCGCTTCCCCGGCCCTGTCGCACGAGCACGATTCCGAGGTTGCTCCAGGCCGCCGGGAACCTGGCGTTCACCTCCGTCGCCTGCCGGAAGGCGGCCTCCGCTCCGGACACGTCTCCCAGCGCCAGATACGCCGTGCCGAGATTGTTCCAGATGTCCGGGTTGCGCGGGTTCTCGTAGGTAGCCTGGAGATAGCGGTTCTTCGCCGTCTCGAAGTCCCCGCGGCGCTGCGCCGCGAGGCCCTGCTCGAACAGCCCGCCCCCCGCTGCGCCCCCACTGGTGATGGGACGGTCGACGGTGATCTGCAGCCGGCCTCCTGTCTCGCCTCCAGTCCGCGGAACCGCCGCGCCACTAATGGAGGGGAGCACACCAGCGGGAGTCGCGGCGTCGCCGGTTGTCCGCTGCGGCGGTGCGGCTCGCGGTGCCGGACGCATGGACGTGCGCTGCGGCGGCGGGTCCTCCACGTATTCGTCCGGATCGATTCGCTCCGACGGCTCGTCCGCGGCCGTATCGGGCAACGCGGAATCGGCCGTGATGCCGGGCGTCTCCAGCACCAGCGTCGCCGCGGCCGAGTCGGGGAACTGCGCGACTGCCGGTGGCCTGGTCTCCGGTCTCCGCGAGGGGCTGAATACGAAGACCAGCACGGTCAGGGCTATGGCCGCCGCCGCCACGCCGGCGCCGATCACGAGGGGGGAAAAGAACGGCCCGCCCGAAGCGCGCTCGGGAATCCGGAACGGAAAGTAGGTCTCCTGCGTGGTCCGCTGGGGCGACGTGCGCCGGGTTTTTTCCTTTTGCGCGGCCTTCAGCGCGTCGGCTATCAGGCTCATGTCGGCGGAAGTCCGGGGACCACGATCAATCCCGCACCGTGCAACGCCAGCAGCGAGACGGCAACCAGTGCCAGCAGAAACAGTACCAGGCCCGTGCCGAACAGGACTCGCATCCGGCGCTGGCGCCGCTCCGGAGTTGGATCGGCCTCGTCGCCCCGGAGCGACGCGATGGCCTGCTTCACCTCCGGCAGCCCGATCTTCTGCGTCTGGTTCACGAAGCCGGCGAGCAGCGACTGGTCGCAGATGGCGTTGATCCGGCGCGGGATCCCATGCGCGCCCTTGTAGATCGCCGCGACGGCGGGCTCGGTGAACTCGAGGCTGCCGCGCGCTCCGGCCACGTTCAGCCGGTGGTAGATGTACCGCTTCGTCTCGTCGAGGTTGAGAAAGGTGAGCGCGGAACGCACTGACACGCGCTGGCTGAGCTGCGCCATTCCCGGCATCTTCAGGCGCTGACTCAGCTCCGGCTGCCCGACGAGCACTATCTGAATCAGCTTCTCGTCGGCCGTTTCCAGATTCGACAGCACGCGGATTTGCTCGAGGAATTCCGACGACAGATGCTGCGCTTCGTCGAAGATCGCGACGCACGTGCGTCCGGCCGCGAGCTGCTCCAGGAAGAATTTGTTCAGCCGGCTCAACAGCTCGTTCCGCGGCGCGTTCTCCTGATACGCCACGCCGAACTCGGTCAGCAGCGCCTGCAGCATCTCGGGGCCGCTGAGGAACGGATTGAAGATCAGTGCCGAGCGATGCTTGTCGGGGTCGAGCTTCTCCAGCAGGTCGCGGGAGAGCGTCGTCTTGCCGGTTCCGGGCAGACCGGTGAGGAGCATGAACCCCTCTTTCCGGTCTATGCCGTATATGAGCTCGTCGAGCGCCGTCCTGTAGCGGTCGGAATAGAAGACATACCGCGGGCTCGGTGTGAGCGAAAACGGGCGCTCGGTGAGACCATAGAACTGTTCGTACATCCTCTACCGGCTGGCGGTCTGTGCTCCCACGATGATCGTGGGGGTAAGAAAAATTACCAGCTCATCCTTCTCCTCGACCTCGCTCGTCGAGCCGAAGAGCGCGCCGATTCCGGGAATCCGCCTGAGTCCGGGGACACCCGAGCGCGTGCGGTCCCGCCGCGTTTGCGTCAGGCCCCCGATCACGATGGTCTCGCCTCCGCGGACGCGCGCCATCGTGTCCGTCTCCCGCCGGGAGATTACCGGCGCCGTGATCTTTCCTCCCTCAGGGGTGTTGAATTCCGCGACATCGTCCACCTGGCTGAGCTGCGGCCTGATCTGCATCGTGATGACGTTGTCGGCTCCGATTTGCGCCAGGACGTTGAGCACGATTCCGACCGATACCTGCTGCGGCTGCACCGAAGTGTTCAACGCGATTACCGCGCCGTTTGCCCCGATCACCGGAGTCTGGGTGACCGCGAAAAACACTTCCGCGCTGGTGGCGTCGAAGACGGCCATCTGATTGTTGAGCGCCGTGATCATCGGGCTCGACAGCACAGCAACATCACCCTGGGTTTCGAGCGCTTCCAGCGCGACGCTTACCTGGGATGTGCCTCCGCCGAGGGTGATGGAGAACGTGTTCGTCTGCGCCACGCCCGACCCGATGTTGAGCTTGGCCTTGCTCGTAAGCAGTTGCCAGTTGATGCCGAATCTGAACTCCTTGTTCAGCGATACGCGGACGATCTTCGCTTCAACCAGGACCTGCCGCTGCACGGCCGACTGGAACGC
>JANLGX010000337.1 GCA_024654005.1 Gemmatimonadaceae bacterium
CCAGGCCGTACCGAGGGTCGGGCTTCATGTTCCCGGCATACCTCCGTCCTGCACACGCCGCTCGGAAAGTAGACCAGTCGGCCGCTCGGGAAGTAGACCATCCGGAGGGCAGTTCATTCTACGCTCTTCTGATCTGAAACGAAGATGATCGGCTGTGGGAATGTGGGAATCTCGCGTTCTGTGCGAGATTTCCAAGCGCCTGTGGAAATCGTTTTGTGATTTCCATAGGGGCGTCATTTCCATAGCCGTGTCGATTTGCGTTTCGCATCATCTCCTTGGTCGCCGCGAGAGGGGGGATGCTAGACCCTGGCCCACTTCACGATCGTCGTTCCTACGGGCTCCTACGCGGTCATTTCTGCGGTTGATCAGTCCTCGATCACGTTTTGAGCGTCACGAGCCGGGTGGTCGCCGCTTTCGCATGCGATAGCTTTTGCCCTTGGTCGTGATGACCGTCGCATGATGGGCGAGGCGGTCGAGCAGGGCCGTCGTGAGTTTTTCGTCGCCGGCAAATACGGTGACCCATTCGGCAAACGCGAGATTGGTAGTGACGACGGTCGCCCGTCGCTCGTAGCGATCGGTGATCAGATTGAAGAGGAGCTCGCCGCCGACACGGTCGAACGGGACAAACCCGAGCTCGTCGACGATCAGCACGTCGACGCGCAGCAGTCGTTGCTGGAGCCGGGTCAGCTCGCGGGCATCGCGCGCTTCGATCAACTGCCGCACCAGATCCGCGGCCCGGGTGAAGAGCACGCGTCGTTTCTGCTTCGTCGCTTCGACGCCGAGCGCGATCGCGAGGTGCGTTTTGCCGGTCCCGATCGGGCCCGCGAAGATCAGATTCTCGGGGGCCGTGACCCACTCGCCGCGCGCGAGCGTGTGGATCTGCGTCGCGCTGACGCCGTCGGCGGTGGTGAAGTCGAAGGTATCGAGGGTCTTCACCTCGGGAAGACGCGCCTCGCGCAACCGCTGGCGAATGACCGACTCGTGGCGCGAGGCCTGCTCCGCGTTGAGCACCTCGTGGAGGTAGTCCTCGTGGGGCCAATGCGCATCGCGCGCTTGACGGGCCAGGGCTTCGAAGGTACGGGCGACGCCCGGCAATTTCAACGCCCGCGTTTGCGCGACGACGAGATCGCGGGCGAGGGTGGCGGCGCTCATGCGGCGCCACCCAGGAGCCAGCCGTCGTAGTCGGCAGCACAGCCGCTCGCCACGTCGATGTCGCGCAGCGGGGCCGGCACCGCGTCGGGCGCGACGCGCGCGGACGACGATCGCGCCGGCGTGAGGGCGAGCAGGAGCGGCGTCCCGGTCGCGAGGGCGACGGTCAGCGCCGGCACGACGACCGCGGCGCCGTAGGTCTCCAGATGGCCGAGCACCTTGGCGAAGAGCCGCGCAGCCTCACGAGGGCCGTGCGCGCTCTGCAGCTGGTCCCAGATCGCCGGAAACGGCTCGCCCAGATCCCGCAAGAGATCCGGCAGCACCTGGCGCACCGCCTGCGGTTTGCGCGCCAGCTCCGACAGGTAATGCCGGTAGTCAATCGACCGCTGCCCAAAGCGCATGCGCGGATGCAGAATCCGCGTCCCGTCGCGTCCGACGATGGTCACGGTCGTGGCGCCAATGCGCACAACGAGGTCGAGCCCCGCCCAGCGACTCGGCACCGAGTAGACGGCGCCCTCGAGCCGCACCAAGGCGCGCGGCGACACCGTGGCGAACGTCGTGGCCTCCGGCGCGAACGGTATCGGGGCGAGTCGGAACTGGCGCTGCTCTTCGGTGAAGCGCACGCCGATGGTCTGGCCGGCCGCATCACGTGTGCTGTCGAGCCGCGCATCCATCTGTGCCAGCAGGGTCTCGTTGATGGTCGCGAGCGTCGGGCCGACCGGAATCGGCACGAGCGCCTGCTGCCGCACGGCCTTCCCGCGTGACTCGACGCCGCCTTTATCGTGGCCCTCCCCCGGCCGACAGAAACAGGCCTCCAGCAGGTAATGCGAGGCGAGCGCGGCGAACCGCGGGGTCAGCGTGCGCGCGCCGCCGACGAGGATCCGCACGACGGCCGCTCGCAGATTGTCGTACGCGACGCGCGCCGGCGCCCCGTCGAAGTGCGCAAACGCGCGGACGTGCCCGTCGAGAAAGCTGATTTGATCCTGGCGCTCGTAGATCCACGCGAAGTCGCGGCCTGAGTACATCAGCCGCATGAGGAAGAGCCACGCCTTCCGCCGGGTCCCGTCGACGTCGACCAGCACCTCGAAGAAGTCGACCTCGGCGAGATCGCCCGGCCGATACGTCAGCGGCACGAAGACCTCGCGGCGCTGCCGCTTCCACTCCGCGACCGCGTCTTTGACGACGGTCACGCCCACGTGCTTCCCCTCGGCCAGCAACAACCCGTGCAGCCGCGTCGCGGTCAACCGCTGCTTACCGCCCGTCCATCGCACCGATTCGATCAACAGCGCCTGCACCCGGGCCGCCACCGCGTCCCAGACCGGCCGAGGGCGAGGCGCCGCCTCCGCTTTCCGAGTCGGGGCCGCCTGATCCACGTACTTCCGGACCGTGACGCGCGCCAACCCTAACTCACGGGCGACCGCCCGTTGCGTCCGCCCCTCCACCAGCACCTTGTGCCGAACGACATGTACGAGATCCATCCTGAGCATCCTTCCAGCGAACCCCGGATCCTTCGATCCGGCAAGCCCGCAATCAGGCCCTCAGGTGGTCTACTTTCCGAGCGGCGTTTGGTCTACTTTCTGAGCGGCGCGCCCATCATCTGTCGACCCGGCGTGCGGGACGTGCGGGTTCCTTGTGGCGGCGGGCGAGTATCTTCGCGAGAAGCACCCCGAGAGCTTGCGCGACACGAAGCTGTGGAACCGTTTTCGTCACGCTTGTTCCACGGCTTCGACTTCGACAAGACATGCTTTGTGCGGCCGGCTGAGCGGTACGCGCATTGCTATCGTCCGGAGTCGGATTCCGAACGAGCCAGTAACGTTGCGGACACATGAGGAATCCGCCGACCGCGCGGCTTTTTCTTCACCCCTGGAGTCGAGTGGATGTTCGAAATTGTCGAACCGTGGTGCATTGCAGCCCACGACGAAACGGAGATTTACACAGCCGCCGGTGGCGCTTACATCGGGTCGTGCCCTTCAGCGAGCAACGCCCGATTGGTCGCTGCCGCGCCGGCACTATTGGGGCTCGCTCTTGCGGCCTCCGAGATCCAGTGCACCTGCACCCAAGACACCCGCTGCGTGTCCTGTGATGCGCAGCGCCTTGTACTCGGCATTCTGTAGCCCTTTCTCCAAGCGTGGGACCCCCGCTGTGCTAAACTCTTCGCACCGAACGAGCCCAGTCGAGGCGTGCGGCTTGAGCCCGTCATACCCTTCGCATCGCCACCGTGCCATACTGACGACGTGTCAATCGAGACCGATTTTGATTCGACCTTCGCAACAACACTCGCGATTCGCGAGAAGCAGATCCAACAGAATTACAGGCCACTAATCGGCATCCATAAGTGGTTCGCCCGACGTCCCGGGACGTTGTTCCGAAGTCTGTTGCTGTCGGAATTCAATGGTTCCGAACCCCTTTCAACCTCCTATTGGCGAGCGCATCAGCTCCGCGGAGTCATTGCCGATCCATTCATGGGGGGCGGCACCACGA
>JANLGX010000338.1 GCA_024654005.1 Gemmatimonadaceae bacterium
GCGGCGAGTACGAGGTGGAGGGGATCGGCTACTCGCCGCGTGGGCGGATTCTGTTCGCGGGCAAGAGCGCGCGCGAAGGCGACGCTCTGCTCCGTCAGGCGCTGCTGATCGCGACGCTCGCGAATGAGGCGGAGCCGCCGGTGCTGGACGGCATTCTGGAGCGCGTCGGCGACCCCACCGACCTGGCACTGCACGTCGCGGCCGCCAAGGGCGGCCTGAATCCGATCACGACGCGGATGCGGTATCCGCAATCGGACATCCTTCCGTTCGAGCCCGAGCGGCAGCTGATGGCGACGGTCAATCGCCACGCGGGAACCAGGACGCTCATGGTCAAAGGGGCGCCTGAGGCCGTGCTCGCGCGGTGCGCCCACATGCTGATCGGCGCGGAGGGCATCACCGCCCGCGTGGATCTCGACGCGGACGCCATCGCGCACAAAGCCGCGGCGCTCGCGTCGCGCGGACTCCGGGTCCTGGCACTCGCGTCGCGTGATTTCACCGATGACGTGGTGCGCGACAAGTCGATTCGCGATCTCACGTTCGCCGGTCTCGTCGCGCTCGAGGACCCGCTCCGCGAGGAATCGCCCGGCGCCGTGAACGCGGCACGCGCGGCGGGGATCCGCGTGCTGATGATCACCGGCGACCACGTCAACACCGCCGAATCGATCGGCCGGCAGCTCGGGCTGGTGGGCGACGAGGGAGTCGTGAGCGGCCGCGAGCTGGCGGCGATGTCCGCGACCGAGCTCGACGCGGCGCTGCGGACACGCAACGTCTTCGCCCGCGTCGCGCCCGAGCAGAAGCTGCGGATAGTCGAGAGCCTAAAACGGTCCGGCGAGATCGTGGCCGTCACCGGCGACGGCGTCAACGACGCGCCGGCGCTGCGCGCGGCGCATCTAGGCATAGCCATGGGCTCGAGCGGAACGGACGTCGCGCGCGAGGCGTCGTCGATGATCCTCGCCGACGACAACTTCGCGTCGATAACCGCGGCGATGGAAGAAGGACGCGTCGTGTTCTCGAACATCCGCAAGGTCACGTTCTTCCTGCTGTCCACCGCGGCGGGGGAGGTCCTCACGCTGCTGTTCGCGCTCGTCGCCGGCTGGCCACTGCCCTTCGCGGCGGCACAGATCCTCTGGATCAACCTCGTCACCAACGGCCTGCAGGACGTCGCGCTCGCGTTCGAGCCCGGGGAGGCCGGACTGCTGCGCAGGCCACCCCGGTCGCCGGCGGAAGGTGTCCTCGATCGTCGTCTGCTCGGACGTCTGGCCCTGATCGGAGTCGTGCTGGCCGCGGGAACGCTCGCTGTGTTCTGGTGGGTCCTGACGTCCACGAACGACCTCGCTGCCGCCCGCTCCGTGGCCATGACGCAGATGGTGGTGTTCCAGTTCTTTCACGTCTTCAACTGCCGCTCGCTCGAGCGCTCGGTCTTCACGCTTCCGCCGCTGTCCAACAAGCCGCTGTTCCTGAGCCTGGTAGCCGCCGCGTTCGCCCACGCTGCCGCGTTGTATCTCCCGCCTCTCCAGAAGATCTTTCACACCGTGCCTCCGACCGGTGAGCAGTGGCTCGTCATCCTGGTCGTCGGTACCGTCGTGGTCTTCGGCGGCGAGCTCGACAAGGCCTTCAACCGCATCCGCCGGCAGCCGCTGTATTGAGCCGCTGGGGCAGTGCCCTTACATGCGGTCCAGACTTCCCCGACTGCCGCGCTCTCTCGCCGGACGCATCTTCCCTTGTTGAATCCGCGGAGCCGCAGCAATGCACGTCCAGCCGATAGTCGTAGGGGTTGATTTTGCGGAGCCGTCACTGGCAGCGGCCCGCTGGACGGCGCGACATCTGCTCGACGGCAAGCTCGTGCTCGCGCACTCCGTATGGGTGCCGGACCCACCGCCGTTTCTGAGCGGATATTATCCTCCGACCGCCACCCTGATCGAGGACGCGACCCGCGGGACGAAGGAGCGGCTGCGCGAGCTTGCAGCGACGCTCGAGCGGCCGGCCGAAGCCGCCGTCACGGTAGGACGGCCCGAGGACACGCTGCCGGCGCTGGCCGAAGAAATGGACGCGCGCCTGCTGGTCATCGGATCCCACGGGCCGAGGTCCGGCGTGTGGAAGCTGCTGGGTAGCACGGCCGAGCGGATCGCCAGACGTTCCCGGCGACCGTTGCTGCTCGCGCGGAATCTGCCGGAAGACGGCATGCGTGTCGTGCTGGTGGCGGTGGACGATTCGGGGTTCAGTCCGGCGATGCTCGAGTGGATCCCGGCGATGACGCGACACGACAGAGCGCGCGTCGTCGTCGTGCACGTGATCTCTCCGATGCTGGCGGGGTTCGTGAAAGTCGCCGCCAGCAGCTCGGAGATCACGGCGGCGGACCGGCAGCTGCGGCAGCACGGCGAAGCGTGGCTCCGGGGAGAGATCGAGCAGGCCGGTATCAGCGCGGTCCTGGACGTCGCGGTGGGCGACGTGTGCTTCGAGCTGCTGCGCGCGGCGAGCCGCCACGCCGCCGATCTAATCATCCTCGGCTCGCATGACCCCCGGCGCGGCCGCTTCCTCGGAAGCACCGCGGAATTCGTCCTGCGCCAGGGCCCGGGGCCGGTGCTCGTGACGCGGGCGAGCGCTGCCGGGTGAGCATCCATCAGCTGTGGAGGACACGACCATGTTGAAGGTGCGCGACATAATGACCAGCGGGCCCATCACCGTCACGCCCGGAACCTCGTTACGCGACGCCATGGAGCTCTTCACGCGGGAGCACATCAGCGGAGCGCCGGTCTCCAGCGGCGGCAAGCTCGTGGGAGTGATCTCGACGAGCGATCTGCTTGCATTCGCCGCCGCGCCCCCCGAAGGAGCGCGCGGACCGGACGCCGAGGCGGAATTCGACGATCTGTCGGACATGGACGACGAGGCCGGCATCGAGCTGGGCGGCGACGCGCTCAGCGACGGCGCGTTCTTCACCGATCTCCTGAACGACGCCGACACCGACGTGGACATGAGGTTCGCCGGGATGTCGGATCCCAACCTGGACGCGCTCGACGAATACACCGTCGCGGACGCGATGACGACGACGGTGAAGACGATCGGAGCCGACGAGCCCGCGATCGCGGCCGCGCGGATGATGCAGCAGGCCAAAGTGCACCGGCTGCTGGTAATGGAGCACGAGCGTCTCGCCGGCATCGTCTCGACCACGGATCTCAACCGGGCCGTGGCGGAGCGACGACTGCCGGACATCACGCCCGGGCTCGAAACCAGCACCGACTTCGACACAGGCTGGACGCACGAGCCCATCGTGCCCTACGAGGACGGCGAATGAGCTGACCGGAGCCGCGCGGCTCCGGTCGTCGGGGTATCCACCACAAAGGGCTCGCGCAATGCCCGACAGCGAGGCATTCTAGGGTGGGAATAACTTGCGCCTTGGTATTTCCAACCCTCGTCTCTCATAAATGCCCGAAGCGTCAGCACTTCCACAAATAATCCAGGGCGGGATGGGCGTAGCCGTTTCCAATTGGAAGCTGGCTCGTGCCGTCTCGACCCGGGGACAGCTCGGGGTCGTGTCCGGGACCGTGCTCGACACGGTGTTCGTCCGGCGGCTGCAGGACGGAGACATCGGCGGTCACCTGCGGCGCGCGATGAAGAACTTTCCGATACCCGGAGTCGCCGACGCCGCGCTGCACCGTTATTTCCACCCCGCTGGACGCGCGCCGGGCGAGCGGTACAAGCTGCTCCAGATGTACAAGCTGCCGGTGAGCATCGCACGGCAGCAGCTCACGATGCTGGCAAACTTCGTGGAAGTGTATCTTGCCAAGGAAGGCCACTCCGGCAAAGTCGGCATCAATCTTCTCACGAAGGTGCAGCTGCCGAACCTCGCCTCGCTGTACGGAGCGATGCTCGCGAAGGTGGATTGCGTGCTCATGGGGGCCGGCATTCCGCGCGAGGTTCCCGGGGTGCTCGACGCGCTGGCGGAGCATCGGCCCGCCGCGATGAAGCTCGAGGTGGAAGGTCTCGCCGCCGACGAGCCGATGTCGATGACGCTCGATCCGCGCGAATGCGGCGTCGATCCAGGCGTGTCCGTCGAGCGGCCGGCCTTCCTGCCGATCGTGTCGGCCAACTCACTGGCGACGACTCTCGCCCGCAAGGCGAACGGAACGGTCGAAGGATTCGTCGTGGAAGGGCCGACCGCCGGCGGGCACAACGCGCCCCCCCGCGGCGAACCCAGGTACAACGAGCGCGGTGAGCCCCTGTACGGCGAGCGCGACGAGGTCAACATGGAGAAGATGCGGGAGCTCGGCCTTCCCTTCTGGCTCGCCGGCGGCGCCGGCTCGCCGCAGCACCTCGTGGACGCGCTCAAGGTCGGCGCGGCGGGCGTGCAGGTGGGGACGCTGTTCGCGTTCTGCGAGGAGTCAGGGCTCGAGCCCGGCCTCAAGCAGGAAATCCTCGACTACGCCGCGCGGGGCGAAGTGGACATCATCACCGATCCACGCGCGTCGCCCACGGGCTACCCGTTCAAGGTCGCCCGTTGGGGCAAGGACAGCGGCGGGCCCGAGCGGATGCGGCTGTGCGACCTAGGCTATCTGCGCGTGGCATACAAGCGCGACGACGGCCGGATCGGATTCCGCTGCGCGGCGGAGCCCGTGGACGATTACGTTCGCAAAGGCGGAGCGATCGAGGACACGGTCGGCCGCCAGTGCCTGTGCAACGCGCTGACGGCCAACATCGGCCAGGCGCAGCTGCGCGTCTCCGGCGAGGAAGAGCCGCCGCTCGTCACCAGCGGTGACGACCTCAAGACGATCGCCAATTTCCTCGACGGGCGGAGAAGCTACTCGGCCGGCGACGTCATCGACTATCTGCTCAGCTGGATCGCCGCGCCTCGGCACCTGGCGCCAGTCGGCTGAACCCGGGCGGACCGCGCCCGCCCGACGGTCTCTAATTCTTCTTGGGAGTTACCATGCAAACAGACAACACTGTGAAAATAGATCCTGCCTGGACCGTGCACGAGCTGGTCCACTTCCGCCCTGAGACCGCGGCGGTTCTCCGGTCTTACGGCATCGACACATGCTGCGGCGGCACGCGCACGCTCACCGAGGCCGCGAAGGTCGCCGGACTCGACGCCGCGACGTTGTTGCATGCACTCGAGCAGGTGAGCATCGACAGCACGTCCTGATGGACTGGTTCGCGAAGGCCTTCATCAAGGCGGCGCTCGTCTGGCTCGGCCTCGGCGTGACGCTCGGAGTCGTCATGGCCGTGCATCCGGAGACGGCGGTGTACCGGACGGCCCACATGCACATGAACCTGCTTGGCTTCGTGAGCATGATGATCTATGGCGTGGCCTATCACGTGATGCCGCGCTTCACGGGCAACGCGATCCACAACGTGAAGATCGCGGTCGCGCAGCTCTGGCTGGCGAACGTCGGCCTGGCTCTGCTCGCCGCCGGATTCGCCGCGCGGGCGCACGGTGAGCGCCTATCCATCTATCCATTGGCGGTCGGCGGGGTGATGGGGGCCGTAGCCGCCTACTGCTTCATCTACAACATCTGGCGGACCCTCGAAGGCTCGCCGCCGCTCCGCCGGACTCTTCCGACCGCCGGCTAAGCGGTCCGTCCACCGGCCGGCAGCAAACGCTCCGGGTTCGTCTCGAGCGCGGCCCGCTTGAGCGAGTCCGACAGCGGCAGCTCCAGGAACTGATCCACGTTCCGCCGCATCCGCGTCACCCCGGGGCTCGGCCAATCGGTGCCCCACAGCAGCTTGTGCTCGAGCTCGGCGAGCTTGGGGAAATACTCGAGCAGCGCTTTCGGCGGAATGCCGGACAGATCGAACCACACGTTCCTGTGCCTGCGCAACACGAAGAAGGCCTCGCCCATGTAGAACGGCCGCCCGCCGTGCGCCAGCACAATCTGCAGGTCCGGGAAATCGAGCGCGACGTCGTCCAGCTCCAACGGGTTGCCGAACTTGTTGCGGGCACGCGGGAAGATGCTGGTGCCGGTATGGATCAGCACAGGCAGCCCCCGCTCTTCACACCGCCTGTAGATCTTGCCCAGCGCCTCGAGACCGTCGGTGTATGCGTTGGCCGTCATTTGCTGGTGGTTCGGGTGCAGCTTGAGCATCCGCACGCCCAGATCGATGAGCGCGTCCACGTCGCCGGCGGGATCGCTGGTGTAGCGCGGATGCACTCCGCCGAAGGGCAGCAGCCGCGCGGGATCGGCCGCGGAATACCGCGCGGCGTGCTCGTTGATCCGCCAGTCCGTGCGCATCACGTCCGGCGACGGATAGTTCACGAGCCCGACGCGGTCGATGCCGTCCTCGTCCATCATGCGGAGCAGCAGCGCGGGATCGTACATGGCTTCCATGAGCAGGTCGATGTCCTGCTGGCCGCGCTTGAGCACTTCGACGATGTCGTCCGGCATGTCGCGCCACGGGTGCACGTGGACGTGACAGTCGGTGACGCGGATACCGGCAACCGCCATCAGCTCTCCGTCCTCACTCGACGCGCTCGACGATCGTCGCGATCCCCTGCCCCACTCCGATGCACATGGTGGCGAGCCCGTAGCGCGCCTTGCGCCGCCGCAGCTCGTGCACGAGCGCGGTCATGATGCGCGCACCGCTGGAGCCGAGCGGATGGCCGAGCGCGATCGCGCCGCCGTTGACGTTCACCTTCGCTGGATCGAGCTCGAGATCGCGCATGCACGCGATCGCCTGCGCCGCGAACGCCTCGTTGAGCTCCACGACGTCGAGGTCGGACACCGACAGTCCCGCGCGCTGCAGCGCTTTCCGCGTCGCGGGGACCGGCCCGAGTCCCATCACATCCGGAGAGACGCCGGCCACCGCGCTGGCCACGATGCGCGCGATCGGGCGCAGCTTCGCGCGCTCCGCCGCGCCGCGCTCCATCACCAGCACCGCGCTCGCGCCGTCGTTGATGCCGCTGGCGGAGCCCGCCGTCACAGTGCCGCCATCTTTTACGAAGGCAGGACGCAGCGCGGCGAGCGCGGCCGCCGTCGTCTCGGGGCGCGGGTGCTCGTCGCGCTCGACCACGGTCGGACGGCCCTGCGAATCCGTCGTCGTCACCGGCACGATCTCGTCCGCGAAAAGATTGCAGCTCAACGCCCGCGCGGTCCGCTGCTGGCTCTCGAGCGCGAACGCGTCCTGCTCCTCGCGGGTGATCCCATAGCGTTCGGCGACGCGCTCGGCGGTCTCGCCCATCGAGATCGTCCACTCCCGCGGCATCGCCGGGTTGACGAACCGCCAGCCGATGGTCGAGTCCGCGGTCTTTGGCACGCTCCGCGCAAACGCCTCCTCGGGCTTCAGCATCACCCACGGCGCGCGAGTCATGCTCTCGACGCCGCCCGCGATGAAGCACTCACCTTCGTCCGCGCGGATCGCCTGCGCGGCGCTCGCCACCGCCTGCAGCCCGGATCCGCACAGCCGGTTTACCGTCTGGCCCGGCACCTCGACCGGCAGCCCGGCGAGCAGCAGCGCCATGCGCGCCACGTTGCGGCTGTCCTCGCCCGCCTGGTTCGTGCAGCCCAGAATCACGTCGTCGACGCTCGCCGGGTCGATCCGCGCCCGCGCGAGCAGCCCCGCGATGGCGATCGCAGCGAGATCGTCCGGACGAACGCGGGAGAGAGCCCCGCGGTGCCGTCCGACCGGTGTGCGGACCGCGTCCACGATGACCGCTTCGCGCGCGGTCACTCCGGCACCACTGCGGCTTCCTCGAGCAACGCAACGATGTTCATCAGCGCCTGCCGTCAGGGGAGTCGGCCTGTTTGAGGAGGAGGGCCGTGTACAGGCCGGCCGGCCCGCCACCGACGACAACGGCTTTCACCGCAGCATCTGCGTTAGGGAGCAGTAAGCCTCATGCGACGCGTAGTGGCTTGATACGCGCCATGTCATCCTTGATGGCCTGTGCCGCGTCCCATAGGTCCACCGCTCGCTGGGCGTTCAGCCAGAACTCCGGAGAGTTACCGAAAAGGCGCGCGAGACGTAGCGCCATCTCCGGACTGAGGGCGCGCCGCCCGCGCAGCAGCTCATTGATCGACTGGCGCGAGACGCCCGCGGCCTCGGCGAGACCGGCAACAGTAAGTCCGTAGTCGGGGATGAAGTCCTCCTGCAGCATCTCGCCCGGGTGGGTCGGTCGGCGCTTCATCCGTCGGGTGTTGGGTATGCTCATATCTCGCCTCGGCATCAATGGTAATCGCAGATCTGGACGTCGTATGCGTCGCCATCGGCTTACGCGCAGCGCGCTTGGCGATTTCTGGGGGAAAGCGCCTGCTTGCGCCGGTCACGAACAGCTCCTGCGTGGGCTTGTCCGCGAACGTCTTGATCATCGGCCAATGTACCGTGTCACGTGACACATGTCAACCACGGGACCGCACGCCCCTCGGCAAGTAGGACGGAAAGCCGCGTCGCTCTCATGCTGTAGTCGGCCCGGTTGCGGCGAACAGCGCTCGATACACCAGCACCGTCGCGGAATTCGTTCGATCTAGCGCGAAATGACACGCGGAGCGTAACGCCTTCGTTTGCAATAAAACGATGACGCGGATGGGCGCATTGCGCTGATCTTCCGGGCAACTCCGGCGCGGGGGCTGAGGAATGTCATACACACTGTGGAGCCGGGGCCGCCTACTGGGCAGCACCGACCTCGGGTACAGATACAAACCTCACAGATCCCGGATGGGCGACTTCGTTCCGACGGAGCTTGGCGAGAAGCTGATGCCGATAGCCACCGGACTCAACCCCACCGTGATGCAGCTGGCGCGAGTCTCCCGGGCGATGGACCGTCCCGACTCCAACACCGCCGTGTCTGGGGAGGAGCGATTGGAGCGGCTGCGGCGCACCACCGAATATGCGGATTACGCTGCCGCGGAAGCGCAGAGCGAAGCGCTCGACCTCGAATTACGCGGCTCGGACGGGTCTGTAATTGCGACCGAGTGGATCGGGATACGGGACACGCAGTTCCAGCTCTCACTCGATGGCGATCCGTTCGGCGATGACTGGTCGTCGGAAGACTTTGGCCCGTTCGACCCGGAACGGGAGGCCGCTCTCGAGAAAGCAATTGAAGCGGACCGCGCGCTGCTGGACGAGATGCACGAAGGCTTTGAAGATCAGCACGACTGGGACGAATCCCCCGATAGTGATCTTCCTCGGTACCAGATTCACGTTCGGCTGATCGACAACAAATCGGTCCCCTAGCGCACCCCGGAACTCAGCGCACGCGGGTTGCGTCTATGTCATTTCTGACAAATCGTTGAAGACGAGGTTTGAGCGAACGGCCGTTGGTGTGGCTGCGTGCAGAGATAAAGACTCCTCCTTTCTCCGCACCACATCCTGGAGCGCGCGCGAAGACGTTTGGCCGCATACGACTCGACCGGGAATATCGAATGAAGCAAGCGAAAAGAGCTCGACTTGAGGCTGGAGGCTGGCGTTTTGGCACCGTTGCGGAATTCCTCGGCCTCAGCCACGAAGAGGCCGCGCTGGTAGAAACCA
>JANLGX010000340.1 GCA_024654005.1 Gemmatimonadaceae bacterium
GCGTGGGTGAGCATCAAGCCGAGCTGCGCAAAGACGACATGCTCGCTGCGAACTGCGGTGATCTCCTGCACGCTCGCGTCGTCCAGAAGCGGGCGAGCAGGTAGCTTCACGAGGGAATACCTCTTGCGCGATCCACCGTGCCCCGCTTCGGGGAATATGGTCGACGCTGCAAGAAGTCTCGATGCGACCTGATGCTCTCCGTCCTCGATGCGAAATCGCACTTGCGCCGACGACCAGCCGCGATAGCCGGGACACGGACACAACACGACGGCAGCATCGCAGTACGGCAGCTGAACATCGCTCGACACGAGGGCGAGCCGGGCCATCTCGTCCCATGGCAGCCCGTGGTTCATGTCGCGCATTCCATGGAGATCACGGATTCCGAGCCAGCTGCGCGCTGCTGCGGCGTCGAATCCCTCGAGCTCAACATTCTTGAGACGTGAACGAGAAGGAACGGCGCCGCGTCCGGAGCGCCCCTTGGAGAACTCCACGAACTCCGAGGTGCCAAACGCGGCCGCCTTGTTCCTGCGAGTCCCATCGGCGAGGCCCTCCCACCCCGGAAGGATCGCAAGCGCCGCGGGAGCGTTGTCGAACCATCCATCACACTCTCCGGTGTGTTCGGCAAGAGCGAGGCGCGACAGATACGAGAACGCGACGTAGTCGCGCTTGGCCGTACGACCGAGCCATCCGAACGCCGGCGCGTCGGCGCCGCGTGCAGAGCTGAACTCAAAGCTGATCGGCCGACCGCCGGCTGCAGTCCAGGTCATCGTCGGCGGGTCCGTGAAGACGAGGCGCAGCAACCCCCCGGATCGTTGTTCGCTCACGACGGAGGAAGCTGCATGACCATTGCGCGTCTGTCTATGGTCATCGGAAAGCTCCATGAGATCGCGTGGTTAGTGAACGGATCGGCGAGCGCCGCGCGTCGTACGACTAGACCCACGCAGGTATTCGCTCCGTCCTCGTCGCAAACGAAACGCCGCCCTGGAGGCGGCGAGGAAGAGTGCGTGCCCGACGGTCTCGGTACGGATAGCGCCGAACCGAGCAAGCGTCAGCGGGGGTCCACGGAGTTGAAAACATGGACCCCTCAAGAACGGTCCCGTCGGCCACGCCGACGGCGGGCGAGACGCATGGAACGGGCTCGTCCTCAAAGCGTGATCTCGTCTCGACTGCGGCGAGGCCCACGAGCCTCGAACGAACAGATCCAGTCAAGTTGACGGAAGCACCCAGCGTAGGACGCCGGTGCCGAACCTGTCAAGATACCTGTCACAAGCGAGAAGAAGATGAAGTTGCGCCGGCAAGCCTCGGAGTTCTCGCGCGCGCGGCCATTGGTGGCTGTGAACTCTCGCGCGAGAGGCTCTTTCGCGCGCTACTGCCCACCGTTGCTCGAACTGCGCGGAGCTACGCGGGCGCCCAAGCAGCTGATGATGTCATGCAGGACGCGCTCCTTCGGGCCGCGCGACGTCTCGGCTCCCTGAAAGAGCCTGATCGAATACGTGCGTGTAAGTTTTTTCCAAAACTGAAGGAGAATTTTTTTACGTCAACACATAAAAACCGCTAATCTAAGTGTCATTTAAATCGATCCGTACAAAAATTAC
>JANLGX010000345.1 GCA_024654005.1 Gemmatimonadaceae bacterium
AGACGAGCCTTGTAGACGCGAGAGAGCGGGTCTGAAGGAACGTCTGGTAGACGAGTTTGGCCTGCTTCACTCGCTGGTGGCTAGGGCAGAGGACCAGAAGCCCGCTCAACTCGGCGTCAGATTAGCAACTCCGAGCGCGTTGTCAAGTTCGGAGATTTCCACCGCTGCCTGTCTCCCCGGCGCGGGGTGGGCTGTGCCAGGAAATCCTTACGCCGTCACGCTGCCATGCGTGTGACGATCCGACTTGGTTGGCCTACAGTACCTCATCGCCAAAAATTGTGCCAGTTACCACCGTCGCAGCAGTCCCGGCGTCCACTACGAGGGCGCTGTTCGCGCTCGCGCAGGAGATGCCCCAACGAAGGTCGGGGACGGTGATGGGGGTGTTGGCGGCGGCGCGGTGGGTCACCTGGAATGCAGCGGAGGCAACGCTCCGCAGGATAACGGTGTCCGCCGCACTTGGAGTGAAGTTGTAGCCGGTCACCCGGAAGCGCCGCCCAGCAACTGGGAGCCAGACTGTGGCAACGGTTCCCGCGGAGGCGATGGTGACTGAGAACGGGTGGGCGGTGATGTTGGCGGGGTACTTGATCCCGCGGCCGTCAACCTGGCCAGGTCCGTTCGAGTACGCTGCGGTGCGAACAGCAAGCAGTCCCACGTCAGTTCTCCTTAGCCCATCAGGCTTACGAGGAGTCTAGCACTTGACAGCCAGATGTAGTCTCAGGATATGGGACACCCCATAGACGTTAGGAGTATGTGTACGGATTGCGGACGGTACTCCGAGGAGCGCTTCTCAGAGTGCGCCGACTGCGGCGGTATGGTCGAGCTAACGCAGGAGCGGCGCGAAGTAGTTGACGAGCGGCGGCGGGGCCAGACCGGGGTTGTCCATGAGGGTCTCGGCAAGCGCCGTGAAGATGTGTGGGGCGTCGTTCGCCAAATGCTTGGGGATGGGCCACCCGGACTTTTCGAGGAGCCCACGAAGCTCTGGTAGGCCGTTCGCAATCTCTTGGCGGTAGTACGGGGTTTCCAAAGAGGCGGCGTGGAGCAGCTCGTGGCGGGCGTCGAGCGTCGGCGTCCACCCACCGATGTTCTCGGCGTGTCGCCAGACGTTTATGTTCCCCGCATCGTAGGAACCGCTCCATCCCTGACCATGCGAATCCACAATCGGCGGGATCGGTCGGTTGATCTTCCGGTTCCGAAAGTAGTCCTGATACGCCTGAGAGAACTGCGCAGTGGCTTTCGGCATCAAGACGTTCGAAGGCTCCCAGGTCTGGTAGTCAGAGCGTCCCATCCCGCCAATGCCAGGTTCCATCCCGATCCGTTCGGGGGTGAAGTGCCGTGGGGCCTGAATCGCCGGAGGTGGTCCATAGTCCTGCGGTAGTGAGTCCACGAAGAGAAACTACCATTAGCGCATCTGTGACATGACTGCTCCGATGGCGCGTCCGTGACACGAACCAACCGACCGTTCCGTCCCTACCGTTACCGCACATGCCCATGAGGAAACCGCTCATCGTCGGCAAGTCCGCACGTCGAGCAGGTCACGGTCGCTGCTGGGGCGACACGTCCCAATCCCCCGCAGACCATGCAGGTTTCAGAGTCCCATGCGGTCGCGCCATCCTTCATGTGGCCAGTTCCCTCGCAGGTTGAGCACGGTTCCCCGTACATGCCGCTCGCCCTGACAAGTGACTCCACGCCCACCAGGTTCATCACACGGATAGCGGTGGTGAGGCGCGGCGCTTTCACCGATACCGTTCCAGCGGGGGAGCGCCCGAGCACATCGTTGAGCAATTCCGCCAGTGTCTCCCGCAGCCGCTCGTTCTCGGCGCGGAGTTCCGCCAGTTCCTCAGACCCGATTTCGATGGTCTTGCTTACTTCACACTCTTGCCTTTCTCATGGCTGCGCGGGCGGCGGTTCTCCGAGTAGTCGATAATCCGAACCATCTCGGCGTAATCGACATGCTCCTTACCTCCACGGATGACCAAGAGCGCCGCCGCTAGGCGATGCTCTTTACACTTCTCGTCTCCGCAGTCGTTTTGGAACCACGCTTTCGCCAGTTTTTCCTCTGAGGTCACATTGGGGTCAAGTACCCGCGCCATGATTGCGTTTAGGTCATGACGCGACCAGCGACAGGGGCACATGCCATTGCCAGCGCCTCGCGCGGCCCACGACCTCACCTGCGCGACACCTTCGGCGTTGTCGCAGAGTTGGAACCGGCACGGGTCTACGCAGTCGCTCAACTCGCCGTCAGATTACCAAATCTGCTGTCGTTGTCAAGCGGTTACCACCCGCAGGAAGCGCAGTACGGACTACGAGGAGCGCGCGGGAAAACTCGGCAGATGCGACAGCTCAGAACGACAGGAACCTTGGTGTACTTCTCGTCCTCGATGCGCCGCATAATCCCAGCGTGGAAGCGGAGTGCGTCTTTGAGATTACTCCCAGACAACTCGACGCTTCTGCCGTATCTCACTTGTTGAAACCTATCACCTGGAGGACCACTCGTCTTCCGGTCCTGTCCCCGGTCCTCCTTGTTCGCGTCCCCGGTCCTAGGGGGGGACGATAGGGGGGGATTGAAGAACCTGTCAATAGCAGGTTGTACACAACCTTACCGTTCTGTATCAAACGACATAGAACTGCTCTGTAACATTTGATACAGAACTACAGGATGAGTACACCAACCAGAAGCCATGGGACCCATGAGCCGGATTCCAGAATGAGTATGGCAGTGAGAGCGAGTGTCCGTAGATTGGGTCCCCCTCCCCCATAACGACCGGCCTCAACCCAACCCCACCCACCCACACACACGCTCATGCGCTCCTACACGCTCATGGGGGATGCCTGTGGGTCATGCGCTCATGCGCTCATGTGCTGTTGATCGGTGCCTCTCGCAAGGCTAGATAGGGGACATCTAAGGGAATACCTGTTCCCTTGGGTATTGTCTTTCCAGACTCTCGTCTATCGGTACGGTGGACGCATGTCACTTAGGCCAATGAATGAGGCTGGTTCTGGGCTACTGTCTTTCCACGGAAGTGTCATCCTTGGCCTCTATGGGCGTCACGGTGACCGTTTTAGTCGTCGGAAGCGCCTGGGTGAAGTACTGGGCAAGGCTGACGGTGACGCCGGGACCATCCTGCTGACGGAACGCCCCACCGGCTAGTGACACCATGTGGTCGGCATAGAGGGCGCTCATCCTCGCGGCATCGTGTGCGGTAGCCTTCGGAAGCATCAGCATCGAATGGTTGAGAGCCTTGCGAGCTGCGATTCCATAGGCTTTACTCAGCCTAAGCTTCGTTGTTGCGAGGACTGTCTCTCTCTCAGCCTTACCCTTCTCCGATTCCTTCTGTCTCCTGACGCCCCTAGACCATTGGCTGAGGGTCATAACTGGGATCGAGAGCCTTCTAGACGCTTCTGAGAGGCTTCCACGGCATTCGGAGACTACCTGGAGCGCTTCCGATATCCGCTCTGGGGTATACGTCTGGCGGTCCATGTGTCGCATTCTAGGACATGTGGCGCGAAAGCGTACTCAGGTACCCCTAGGGTACTGGTCCGGCTAGTACTTTTTTCGGATGGCGCCCATTCTCCGGTAGGTTGACACTCTCGGTGTGCCGATGAGCGGCAAGGCTCACGGTGAGGAGAATGGCAGGTGACTACGTGTATCAAGTGCGGCGAGAAGTACGGGAACCTTCAGTCTCGGCCGTGCGCCCTACTTCGCTCCTCCGGTGCCTTGCCACATCGGAAAGGGTTCCGGAGCCCGTCGAGGAGCGCGGTAGGGCGGAAGGCCGGACAGGGGCCTATCCAGAAGGGCAAGAGAATGACTATCAATAAGCGGAAAGTACAATCCGCGCACAATCACATGGTCTGGGTCATTGAGCGCCTTGGACAATCTGGTCTCGGTCGAGAGACAGGAGACTCGCTACTGATCGACGACGCGAATAAACTCCGGCAGCGCATCGTCGCCAACGCCCGCCGCGCCGGCATCAATGCCGAGGCCATTTCGTGACTGACGGACAGTATTTCGGTTACGTGCTTGCGACGGGGTTCGTGTCGTTCATCGTGGCGCTCATTATAGGAGGATGGCTGTCATGAGGACCCACATTCCTATTCCAAAGGCCGAGCAGACCACCGTGCTCAGCATGACCATCCCGTGGAGATGCGGTCTGTGCCCCACGTCGTTCGGCAGCTATGACCTCTCTAGCTCCCAGGACGACCCTCGCCGGGTGGCGTGCCAGCAGAAGCGAGACGAGCACATGGCCGAGCACAAGAAGGTGAAGGCATGAAAACGCTATTGAGCGAGAAACTCCTCAGCATGACAATCGACGAGGCGTACGCCTACGCCGAGGCGAACGATCTCTCCGGCTTCGACCAGGACATGGCTCTGACTGCGGCCGAGAACCTTGCCCTTGCGATCCAAAATGCCTGACCCGTTCGCCCGATACGACCAATGGCTAGAAGGGCCGTACGAATCTCCGGCCGAGCCAATCGACTACACCCACGAGGACGAGATGCGCCGCGACGAGGCAGCCGACCGCAAATTCGAGGAGTCGCGTGAAAGGGCGTGGAGTCGATGAGCGAGCGACAGGTAACGATGACCTACATTCCGCCTACCTGCGGTTGCGCGTGCCATCACGGGTCGGTCGTGATGTGCGCGTGCTCGTCGTTCGACCACGAGGCGCTGAGTGAGGACGTTCCCACGTCAAAACTCCCGCCCACCTGTGACCACTGCGGCGGCGTTGGGCATCGTCAGAACGACCACGATGTACACATCCACCCAGCCTCGGAGCGCCTCGGAGCGGTTATCCTCGCGCACGCAGCCGAGCTTCGAGCGCTCGTGGATGACATCGAGAACGACCGCGGACCCATCGGAAGCAGTCTCTCTATCGCTCGCAGCGCACGAGCCGACGCTTACCGCTGGATGGCTGAGCGGCTGGAGAGGGATGCGCGCGGGTAAACTGTCTCCGATGACCGAGCAAGAGGCCACCGAAATCATCGAGTCTTGGGCCGGGCATAGTGGCGCGTACGATCAAGCCACACTCAAGATGTTCGGTGCAGTTTGGATTCCCGGAGCCACCCATCCTATCGCGTGGAAGAAGGAACTCATCAAGAGGATGGTTCGTGGTGAGGTGAACTTTCCTTCTCGTCCCCGTCTTCTCTAACTGCGGATTGAGGATTCTGCTGCTGGGCAGACTTCTCCCACACGGGGGAAGTCAACTGCGGCATAGTGGGTTCTGAGCCGAGCAGTTTTCACACGGTCAACAGCGCCCAGGTACGCCTTTACCGCTGGGACCTTCCGGTCCTTCCGTGTGCTTCCGAACGTGACGGTTTCCTAATAGAGGTCTGGGAGTCCGGCCCTATGAGGTCGGCTCTGGGGTGCTCCAGAAGCGCCACCGGGGAACATTGCCCCTGCCCTGGCCTTTGGGCTACACTACTCTATGAAGGTCTGGCGGGGAGCATCACCCGCGAGATCGAAACGGTCATCCTGTGAGGGGTGGCCGTTTCTCTATCCAGAGCGTACCACATAGGTGTTGACTTCTGACTTTGGGCGCGCTATACCATGCCCTAATGACGACGAAGAAGGACAGGCCCGAACACGGCACCACCGGGCGATACAACAACTGGGGGTGCCGGTGCACCAAGTGCCGGACTGCTAACGCAGTAAAGGCCCGTAAATGGCGGGCGAAAGTGAGGGAATCATGACTTTGACGAACGCCCAAGTTGCCTTACTTGCTGCGGCCATAACCACAAAGGGAGACTATTCCCGTGTGACGAAGGAGTGGGCAGGAGAGTTCCTTGAGTTCCTGAATAACGTAAAGAAAGAGACTACCGCCATGGAACAGTCGATGACCGCACGCCCCGAGGTAGAGGGTCCGGGGCTCGCAGAGATAAACGACATGGACGATTTCGCTGGGCGCGTGTTCGGCACCTGCGCTCCCGCCGACTACGACCACACGCAAACGCTCTGCCTCCATGTCCAGCGCCTCGCCGCCGCCCTCCGCTCTCTCTCCGTGCCGTCGGAGGTGGAGGCTGCGCTGATGAAGGCTCTGCGCAATCTCACAGACGAGACGATTACTTATTTGACTGACCAAAAGAACGCCCTGAAAGTTGCGTGGGAGCAGTCATGCTCCGCCCTCGACGCCCAGAATGGGAGGCCCCGTGGACGACCTTTGTGACTTCTGCGAGCACGACCACAGCGACACGTCCCAGGAGCCGGACGAGCTGACCCAATTCCGACCCGGCCACTCGGATATATGCGAATGCACCAGGCCGGACGACGGACACCAGGATTACCTCACCGACCGCTCCGAGGCCATCGCCTTATGGAACGCAAGATAATGAGGCTCTGCGTCTGCGAGCACAGCCCATCCAAGCACCGGGTCGTCGGCGGGAAGATGATGTGCGACGGCTGCGGTGGTCAGGATGCCATGCACAAGTACCGAGAGCGTGAGGAAGACGCGTGGCTTGATCGGGTGTCGGCGCTGTTCTTCCTTGCCCTGCTCCTGGCGATGATTCTGGTAGGAGGATGGCTGTGGGGATGACACTTTATAAGGTCTTGGGAAAGAACGGCGAGCCAATCCACGGCGGAACAGGGAAATGGAATCTGCCGAGTCATGGCAGGCCCGGTAAGTGGATGCCGGTCGTCAATGACATCAAGGCGTGCGAGCGTGGCTATCACGTCGTGAACGACAGGCAGCTCATCGGATGGCTGGAGGCGACCATCTACGAGGTCGAGGTTCGAGGAGAGCGCATCGACCAGGATGACAAGTCATGTGTCTCTGAGGCAAGACTTGTCCGCAAGGTGACGACGTGGGACGGGCGGAACGCTCGTCCCACGT
>JANLGX010000353.1 GCA_024654005.1 Gemmatimonadaceae bacterium
AGGTTGATGATGTCACCGCCGTGCTGATAGTCGAGCACCGCGTTCAGGCTCCAGCGACCGTAGCTGAAGTCGTTGACGAAGCCCATCCGGTAGGCCGGCGCGGTATTTCCGATCTGCAGGTCCGTAGCCGTGGTGCGCGTGCCGTCCGGATTGAAGCCGCGGCCGATCAGCTGCGTCAGCGGACCGCCGACCCTGATGAAAGTCACACCGAGTCCGCCGAACCCGGAGAGTGGCGGCCGGAACGACGGAAGCCCGGCGAGGTCCAGGACTTCGCTCTTGTACTGCGTGTACGTGGCGCGCGTGACCCACTGCATGCGCTCGCGCTGGATCGGGCTGTAGCCGAGTCCGACCTCCACACCGGTGTTCTTGATCTTTCCGCCGTTAAACACGCGGCTGGTAAAGCCCGTCGACGGCGCCGGCACGCGCTGCAGCAACAGATTCGTCGTGTTTCTATTGAAGGTCGTCAGCTCCCACGTGACGCGCCCGTTCATGGCGAAGCCGTCGAGACCCAGCTCGATCTCCTTCACGCGCTCCGGCTCGACACCCGGGAAGCCCGAGGCACCGGCAACCGTGAAGCCTTGCGAGCCGCCCAGCAGCGGCGTGCCCAGCAGAGTGAACTTCTGGCCGAACAGCGGCTGATTACCGGTCTCGCCATACGCGAAGCGCGGTTTGACCTCGCTGCCCATTCCCAGCAGGTTCAGGAACCGGAAGGAAGCCGACAGCTTGGGAAAGATGAAGTACTTGTCGATATCGCCGTTCACGCTGCTCTTTTCGGCGCGAAGTCCCGCCTGAACGAGCAAGCGCTCCGCGAGCAGGCGCACTTCCTCCTGCGCGTAGAGGGCGAAGGTCCGCTCCTGGCTCAGGTTTTCCGTTCCAGTCGTGATCGTACCCTGGCCGACGTTACGCTGGCCGGGGACGAGATTCTGCGATCTGATTCTGCTCGTCTTGAGCTGGCGGTCCTCGTACTGCATGCCGGCCGACGTCGTGGCCGACCACGATCCGCCACCAGGACGGATCGTATGGATCAGGTTGGCGTTCCAGTTGAAGAACTGGCTCAAGGCATCCTGCTCGATCGCCTCACCCGGCAGGGACTGCGGTATCTCGGAGAACAGCTCGTTGGGCGCCCAGACCTCGTTGTTCTGCTGGAACGCGTCGAGCCCGCCGCCAAAGACGAACCGGAGCGACTGCCGGTCGCCCGCGATCGCGTTGTAGTTCAGCGTGGCGCCGCCCGTGAATCGGTTGGTCTCCTCGTGGTTGAGCGCCAGGTTGATGAGCTGGATCGTGTTCGATTGGATGCCCCAATCGGGCGTGATGAAATTCCCGCTCTCGTCGCGCCGCGACAGGTCCACGAAGCTGGGCGTGTAGGGGAATGCGTACCCGTGACACGCGTAGTTGTTACAGTTGTTGTTCCAGCCGCGGTCGTGGGCGGAGCGATTGAAGGCGCTGCGGACGTTGACGTCGAATCTCGAGTTCACGATCTGGTCGACGTTTATGCGCAGCCCCTGCCGTCGGAACCCGGTGTTGGGCTCGATGCCGCCGTCGCGCTTGAACGTGCCGGCGACGAGATACCGGGTGTTCTCGGCGCCACCGCTGACGTCGGCGGCTGTCTCCCACGAGACTTCCCGTCCCGTGAACACCTTGTCGTAGTGGTTGAAGTACGGGTTCGGATCGGGGGTGAACCACTGCGCCACGCTGGCGCCGTACTTGTCCACTGCTTCAGCCTGGGTGAACCGCCGGCTCTCCAGCGTCTTGAGCGGCGTGAACTGGCCGAATCGCTGAGTGAGTCGGACGCGCGGGGGTCCCTGCTGCCCGCGCCGAGTCGTGATGATGACGACGCCGTTCGCGGCTTTGGATCCGTAGATCGATGACGCCGCCGCGCCCTTCAGGATCTCGATGCTGGCAATGTCGGCCGGGTTGATGTCGGCGACGCGGTTGACCGCGTCGTCTTCCGCGGTGGCGAACGCGGCGTTGGTGACGACGCCTCGGCCGCTGGCGATCCGCTCGTTGGAGTAGATGACGCCGTCGATCACGTACAGCGGGTCGTACGCGCCGAGGATGGTGTTGTTGCCGCGGATCTGCATCTGGATTCCGGCGCCCCCGGCGGCGGAATCCAGATGCAGATCCGCGGCAACAACACCCTCCTCGGCGCGTACGACCCGCTGTACGTGATCGACGGCG